>DATAGA010000451.1:0-8799 GCA_036257215.1 Myxococcota bacterium | reverse complement strand
ACGCGCGTGTCGAGCCACTACGTGATCTACGACCCGACCGAGCGGCGCCGCAACAGCCTGACCATCACCTTCGATACGCCGATCCTCGGCGTGATGAGCTCCGGCAAGCGCCTGCGCGCGAGCGACTGGATCGGAGCCGACGGCGTCGAGTACCGGCCGTTCCGCCACCGGCGCTTCGAGCGCCGCGACGCCTACCGGATCTCCGAGGACGGCCTCAGCGTCACGCTGCGCATGCGCGCGAACAGCCCGGGCGACTACTTCCGGATCATCACGGAAGGGCGCACGCTGACGCCGCCCCCGCCGCCGATCGACGAACCGCCGCCGGCGGTGCCCGAGCCGGGCGCGGCGCTCCTCTTCGGCGCCGGTGCCGTCGCCGTGCGCGCGTTCGCGCGCCAGCGGGGCCGCTGAGCCGCCACGAGCCCGACTGCGGGCCGCGCCCGCGGTTCCCGGCTAGCGTCGCAGCATGGCACCGCTTCCGCCCCGCACTGCGCGGCACGCCGTCGTCGGCGCGCTCGCGCTCCTCGCCGGGCTCGTGGCCGGGCCCGTGCCCGCCGAGACCCCCGCGAGCGCGGACGGCGCGCCGGTCGCACAGGAGGCGTTCGTGCTCGACTACCAGATGAAGCGGCTCGACGGCACGTCCCAGAACCTGGCCGACTACCGCGGCCAGGTGCTCCTGCTGGTCAACGTCGCGAGCAAGTGCGGTCTCACCCCGCAGTACGACGCGCTCGAGAAGCTGTACGACCGCTACCGCGAGCGCGGCTTCTCGGTGCTCGGCTTCCCGGCGAACGACTTCGCGGGGCAGGAGCCCGGCAGCGACGCGCAGATCGCGGAGTTCTGCCGCAGCACCTACGGCGTGCGCTTCCCGATGTTCTCGAAGATCAGCGTGAAGGGGGAAGGGCAGCACCCGCTCTACCGCGAGATCACGGGGCTGCCGGCGCCGCTCGGCGGCGAGGTCCAGTGGAACTTCCAGAAGTACCTCGTGAACCGCCGCGGCGAGGTCGTCGCGAGGTTCGACCCGCGCACGGCGCCCGACGACCCGGCGCTCGTCGGCAAGCTCGAGTCGCTGCTGGCCGAGGCGTCCTAGCAGCCGAGCTGCCGCTTCCACCAGCGGTCGCGGCGCTCAGGCGGCGCTGGCTGCGGTCAGGCGCTCGCTAGCGTCGAACAGCCGGCGCGCGAGCTCGGGGTCGCGGGCGTGCGGCGCGGGCTCGAGCTCGCGCCGCTTCGCGAAGTAGCGCCCGCTCACCCCCTCGAGCTCGGGCGCCGTGGCGAGCCACACCGCGGTATCGGCGCCCTGGGCCGGCGTGCGGAAGAACGGCGAGAGGAGCCGCGCCAGGAGGCGAACGACGGCGCCGTTCTGGTGTCCGAGCCCGGTCGCGACGGCGCCGGGGTGGATCGCGTTCACGGTGACGCCGCTGCCGGCGAGCCGGCGCGCGAGCTCCTGGGTGAAGAGCAGGTTCGCGCCCTTCGAGCGCCCGTAGACCTGCATCGAGCGGTAGGAGCGCTCGCTCTGGAGGTCGTCGAGGTCGAGCCGGCCGAAGCGGTGGGCGTCCGAGGCGACGTTCACGATGCGGGCCGGCGCGCTCGCGCGCAGCCGGTCGAGCAGCAGCGTCGTGAGCAGGAAGTAGGCGAGGTGGTTCACCGCGAAGGTCGCCTCGAGCCCGTCGGGCGTGGTCTCGCGTCGCGTGTTCATGACGCCCGCGTTGTTGACGAGCACGTGGAGTGCGCCGAAGCGCCCGAGCAGCTCCTGCGCGAGGCGCCGGACCTCGGCCTGCACCGCGAGATTCGCGAGCGCGAGCTCGGGGGCCGCGCCGGGCGCGTCGCGGCGGATGCGCGCGAGCGTCGCCTCGGCGCGATCCTTGCTCCGCCCGACCACGACGACGCGCCCTCCGGCGCGCGCGAGTCCGAGCGCGATCTCCTCGCCGATGCCCGACGTCGCGCCCGTCACGACGCAGACGCGATCGCGGACCGTCCAGCCAGCCGCACCCGCCATGCTCGCTCCTCCACGCCTTCATCCGATGTTACGAGGCGGCGGCTATTCTGCGAGCGGTATGGGGCTCGCGCCTCTCCTCGCGGCCGCCCTGGCGCTCGGCGCCGCGGCGGCCTTCCCCGACGCGTACCCGGCCGCGCTGCGCGAGCCGCCCGGGTATCTGCTGCAGGACGCCGGCCAGCGCGAGCTCCGCCCCGAGGACCTCGCCGAGCGCCCGGCCGCGTTCCCCTTCCCGCTCGGCGAGAGGCTCGTCTACGAGGTCCGCTACTTCGGCGTGCCGGTCGGCCCGGCCACGATCGAGGTCGCGCGCTTCGTCGAGCAGGACGGGCGCCGCTACGCGCACCTCGTCGCGACGGCGCACACCAACGAGTTCTGGTCGACGCTCTTCCTGGTGGACGACCGCACCGAAGCGCTCGTCGACCTCGACACCGGACGCGTCGCGCGCTCGCGCACCCGCACGCTGCACGGCGGCCGCGAGGCGCGCGAGGAGGTCCGCTACGACTGGGACACGCACTACGTCCACGTGCGCAAGGCGAAGGTCCACCGCGGCAAGGTGCGCGACGTGGCGTTCGACTTCGGGCCCTTCGTGCACGACGTCTTCGACGCGTTCTACGCGCTCCGGCGCGTGCCCTTCCGCGAGGGGCTCGAGGTCGAGCTGCCCGTCTACGCGTCGCGGAAGATCCACGGGTTCCACGTGCGCACCGCCGGCCGGACGCAGGTCGCCGCCGCGGCGCTCGGCCCGGCTCCGGTGGCGGCGTTCGAGCTGCGCCCGTACGACACGATCGACGGCAAGCCGTACGCCGTGGGCGACGGGCGCGTCTACGTGCTCGAAGCCGCGGAGCGCGTGCCGCTGCGGCTCGAGGGCTGGTTCCGCTGGGCCTCGTGGCTCGACATCGGCGGCGTCTCGGCCGAGCTGCTCGCCTGGCAGCGCGGCCGCGAGGGCTGGCCGGCGGCCGCGCCCACCCCCTGGCAGCCGCCGCCGGTCGCGCCCGCGAGCGTCGAAGGCCGTCCGCTCTGGGACCCGCCGCCCGCCGTCGCCGCGGCGCGGGCGCGCACCGGGATCGAGCCCCACGACCGCGACTTCGCGCTGCGCTGACCGGGCCGCGCCGGCGCGCCGGGTGCGCTCAGTGCACGGACTCCGGCTCGCCGAGCGCGAACGGCGCGATCTCGGCGTCGAACGTCGACGCGTCGTGCGGCCGCACCATCTGGTAGCTGCCGTGCATCGTGCCGTGGGCGGTCCGCAAGGGACACGAGGAGGTGTACTCGAACGCCTCTCCCGGTCGGATCAGGGGCTGCTCGCCGACCACACCCGGTCCGCGCACCTCCTCGACCACGCCGCGCCCGTCGATGATCACCCAGTGGCGCTGGAGCAGCTGCACCGGCGCGGCGCCCTCGTTGCTGATCCGCACGCGATACGCGAAGAGCCACTGGCCGCTGTCGGGGTCGGAGCGCTCCGGCACGAGCTGGCTGCGGACCTCGACGCGAACGCCCTCGGTCACCGCTTCCGAACGCTCGGCTCCGGCCACGCCGTCCACTCCCTCCCCCACGCGGCGCCGCCGCGTTCGGCCACCGTCGGTGGAGGGTAACCGCGGCGTCGTAGCGGCGCCGGTCGCGCCGCCGTAGGATCGAGCGAGAGCAGGAGGAGTGGGCATGCAGATCGGTCTCCAGGTGCCGAGCTTCACCTGGCCCGGCCGCGCCGCCGCGATCGGGCCGATCCTGAGCGACGTCGCCGCGACGGCTGACGAGGGCGGGTTCGCGAGCCTGTGGGTGATGGACCACTTCTTCCAGATCCCCGTCGTGGGTCCGGCGGAGAACGACATGCTGGAGGGCTACTCGACGCTCTCCTGGCTCGCCGCGCGCACCGCGCGCGTGCGCCTCGGCACGCTCGTCACCGGCGTCACGTACCGCCATCCGGGCATCCTCGTGAAGACGGTGACGACGCTCGACGTCCTCTCCGGCGGCCGCGCCTGGCTCGGCGTCGGCGCGGCGTGGTTCGACCGCGAGCACCACGGCCTCGGCGTTCCGTTCCCGCCGCTCGGCGAGCGCTTCGAGCGGCTGGAGGAGGCGCTCCGCATCGCGAAGCAGATGTGGTCGGACGCCGACGGCCCGTTCCGCGGACGCCACTACCAGCTCGCCGAGACGCTGTGCGTGCCGCAGCCGCTGCAGCGCCCGCACCCGCCCATCCTGATCGGCGGGCAGGGCGAGCGCAAGACGCTGCGCCTCGTCGCCCGCTACGCGAACGCCTGCAACCTCTTCGCGTACGTCGGACCCGACGTGCTGCGCGGCAAGCTCGACGTGCTGCGCCGCCACTGCGACGCCGAGCGGCGCGACTACGACTCCATTCACCGCACCGCGCTCGGCACCGCGGACCTGCGCTCCGGCAAGCAGACGCCCCGCGACGTGATCCGCCAGTGCGAGACGCTGGCGGCGCTCGGCTTCGACGAGCTGATCGTGAACCTCCCGAACGTCCACGAGCGCACGCCGCTCGAGACGCTCGTGAAGGAGGTGGTCCCGGCGGTCCAGGCGCTCTAGGCGCCCAGCGCCTTCCAGAGCTCCGAGGCGTTCGGGAGTCCGAGAGCGAGGCGGGCGGCCTCGACGCCGGAGGCGAGGACGCCGTAGACGCCGCCGCCGGGCTGCGTCCAGTGGCCCGCGAGGAGGAGGCCCGGGAGCGGGGTCGTCGGCGCGGGGCGGCCGGGACCGACCTGCTCCGGCGAGAGCGCGAAGCCGTAGAGCGCGCCGGCGGCGTTGCGCGTGTAGCGCTCGAGCGTGCGCGGCGTCCCGGCCTCGCAGAACGAGGTCGCGGCGCGCAGCCCCGGCACGACGTCCTCCGCGAGCGCGAGCAGCCGCTCGCACAGCGCGTCCTTGTCGTGCCGCCAGCGACTCGCGGGCTCGTAGCCCGCGAGGGTCGTGAGGAGGAACAGCTGCTCGCCCGGCGGCGCGAGCGTCGGATCCGACGTGCTCGGCGCCGTGAGCGTGAGCCAGCTCGGCTCCGCGGCGAGCGCCGCGCGGTACGCGTCCTCGTGGTCGAGCCCGCCGAAGGCGAACGTCTCGTGCGCGTGCCCGGCCGCGCCGAGGTCGAGCGTCGTCGCGCCGTAGACGACGAACGCCGAGATGGACGGCTCGAGCCGCGCGAGGCGGTCGAGCCAGCGCGGGCCGAAGTGCTCGCGGCCCACGAGGTCGAGCGCGGTCTGCGCGAGGTCCGCGTTCGAGACGACGAGCGGCGCCTCGATGCGCTGGCCGTGCTCCAGCACGACCCCGCTCGCGCGGCCGCCGGCGACGGCGATGCGCCGCACCTCCGCGCGCAGCAGCAGCTCGCCGCCGTGCGACTCGACCGCGCCCGCGAGGAGGTCGGCGAGCGCCTGGAACGTGCCGCGGCAGCTGCGCGCGCCGTCCGCGACGTACGAGAGCAGCATCGTCGCGAAGTAGAGGAAGGAGGCGCGCGAGGGCGCGAGGCCGACGTAGGGCCAGAGCGCGGCGAGCGCGGCGCGCGCCGCGGGGTCGTCGACGCGGGCGCCGAGCGCCTGGGCCAGCGTCGCGCGCCGCAGCCGGCGCAGCGTCGGGAGCCGCTCGAGCGCGCCGGGTCCCGCGCCGGCGGCGGCGGCCTCCGCCGCGAGCTCCGACTCCGCGCGGATGCGGATGCAGTCGTCGAGGAAGGCGCGGATCCCCGGCGCCGACGCCGGGAAGCGCGCGGCGTGCGCCTCCACGAACGCGTCGAGCCCCGCCGGCGCTCGCAGCGAGAGCCCCGGGAGGCGCAGGTCGTAGATCGGGTCCACCGGAAGGAGCGGTGCGCGCTCGGCGAGCCCCAGCGCGCCGAGGAGACGCGCCACGAGCCCGCCGTCGCTCCCCGCCGGCGCGCAGCCGCCGACGAGGTGCACGGCGGAGTCGAAGCGGTAGCGCCCGCGCCGGAAGGCGTGGCCGTAGCCGCCGACGCGGTCGTGCCGCTCGACGACGAGCACCCGGCGGCCGGCGCGCGCGAGCAGCGCGGCGGCGGCGAGCCCGCCGAAGCCCGCGCCGATCACGACCGCGTCGTATCGGTCGCGCCGCGACTCGCGGTGGAACCGCGCGCCGGACGGCCGCGCCGGGCGGGAGGCGCTCAACGCACCTCGAGCTCGCGCGGGTCGTTTCCCGCCAGCCCGTACTTGATCATGAAGTCGAGGAGCGCGACGTTGTAGCGGCTGGTCGTGCCCTCGCCGGTGAAGATCCGCGGCAGGTGGGCGCGCACGTGGAAGTCGACGAGGCGTCCGAACCAGGTTTGCCGCACGTACTCGCTCACCTGGAAGAGCGTGAAGAGCCGCCCGTCGTAGAAGTAGTCCGCGAGGCGCTGCCAGATGGTGAGCGCGTGCTTCACCAGCCGCTCGTAACGCGCGTAGGCCTGCGGCGTGTCCGCGAGGATGGCCTGCGCGAGCGCCTCGGCGCCCTGCATGCCGATCAGCATGCCGCTCGAGAAGATCGGGTCGACGAAGCCGAAGGAGTCGCCGACGAGCGCCCAGCCGGGGCCGGTGCCGCGCTCCGTGCGCAGCTGGTAGTTGGTGTAGCGGACGACCGGCGTGATGCGCTTCGCGTTCGCCGCCCAGCGTCCGGTGATCGGGTCCGAGCGCAGCAGCCCGTCGTACTGCTCCTCGGCGCCCTCGCCGAAGCGGCGCAGGTGCTCGCTCGGCACGACGAGCCCGACCGACACGCGGCCAGGGAGCGGGATGCGCCACGCCCAGCCGCGCTCGAGGCGGTCGCTGTGGACGTTCCCCTCGAAGAGGAGCGGCACGCCTTCGAGGTGCGCGTGCAGCGCCGTGTCGCGCCGCGGTCCCGCCGTCGTGCGCAGCTCGAGGAGCCGCGCCACGCTGCGCGTACGCCCGGTCGCGTCCACGATGAAGTCGGGCTGGCCCTCGAGGACGCCGTTCGTCGCGGCGAGCGTCGCGTCGGAGAGGCGGATGGTGTCGCCGGGCCCGCGCTCCACCACGGCGCCGGTCTCGACGAGCTGCGCCCCGGCGTTCAGCGCGGCCTTGAGCAGCGCGGCGTCGAACTCCGCGCGCGGCACGTTGTAGGAGTAGCGGGTCTCGCCGTTGCGGACCTCGTCGAAGCGGAAGCTCTGCTGGCGCTCGAGGTCGAAGGTGAACGACGCGCCCGGCTTGAACTTGCTGAACGCGCGCACCTCGTCCTCGACGCCGAGCTTGCGCAAGTAGGGCACGATCGCCGGCACGAGCGACTCGCCGACGATGATCGGTGGGCGCTTGCCGCGCTGGAACAGCGCGACGCGCACGCCGGCGCGCGCGAGGTACGTCGC
Source organism: Myxococcota bacterium (assembly GCA_036257215.1). GTDB lineage: Bacteria > Myxococcota_A > UBA9160 > UBA9160 > UBA6930 > DATAGA01. The sequence goes on along the minus strand of DATAGA010000451.1, from coordinate 1,534 downwards.
GACGGCTGCGCCGGACGGTCCCCCGCCGACGACCGCCACCGTCCGGATTTGCGTTCCGGGCATGCGCGGGCAACATAGCCGCGGCCGCGCCGCGGACCAAGGGAGCACATGCCCCGATGCGCACGGGAGGCACACGCGCCGATGGCCGAGTGGGACCAGGAGAAGCTCGCGCAGCGGATCTTCGAGATCCTCCGCGACGAGATCCTCGACGCGGGCGAGGGCTTCACGCCGGCGTCGAACCTCGTCGACGCCGGGCTCGACTCGCTCGCGGTGACGCAGCTCCTGCTCGCGCTCGAGGAGAGCACCGGCGTGTGGGTCGACGAAAGCCTGCTCACGCCGGACAACCTGGCGAGCGCCGAGGCGCTCGCGGCCTGCGTCGCCGCGCTGGTGCGCTGAATCATGCGCGGGCCGCTCGTCCCGCTGACCGGCGCCGACTGCTTCCTGCGCGCCTTCGACGGCGAGGTGCGTCGCACGGCGGGCGCGAGCCACCTCTCGCAGCTCGTGCTGCGGCTCGGGCCCGGCTTCGAGCCGGAGCGGCTGCGCGCGCTCGTGGCCGACGTGGCGGCGGAGGCGCCGATCGTGCGCGCGCCGATCCGCCGGCCGCGCATCGCCGGTGCGCCCGTCTACGACCTCGCGCGCGCCGCACGCGCGCCACTCCCGCGCGTCGTGGTGCACGCGCCGGCGCCGCCCGCGCGCGGCGGGGAGGCGCGCCCGCTGCCGGAGGCGTTCTTCGCCGCGCTGAACGCCCGGCTCGACGCGCGCCGCGGCGAGCTCCTGCGCTTCGACGTCGTCCCCGCCGCGGACGGCGCCGCCACCGACCTCGCCCTCACCTGGGTGCACATGCTCTTCGACGGCTCGGGCAGCGAGGCCTTCGTGCGCTGGCTCGACGAGCGCGCGAGCGGGAAGCGCGCGCCCGGTGAGCTGCCCGCCGGCGACGGGCTCGGCGACGTCGCGCCGCCGCCGCTCGGCGCGGGCCGCGGCCGCGAGGCGCAGGCCTGGCGCCGCCACATGAACGGCATGGCCGCGGCTCCGCCGCGCTCGCTCGCCGGCCCGCTCCGGCGCGTGCAGCAGGCGCTGCGCTACGACGTCGACACGTTCTCGCCCGACGAGACCGCCGCGGTCGCCGAGCGCGCGCGCCAGAAGGCCGGGTTCCTGACGCCGATGCTCTACTACCTCGCCGCGGCGATCCGAGCGCACGCGGCCGTCTTCCGCGCGCGCGGCGTGGAGCCGCGCAGCTTCGTCGTGCCGCTTCCCGTGAACCTGCGGCCCAAGGGCGGGGAGGGCGCCGTCTTCCGCACGCACGTGTCGATGCTCTGGTTCCACGCGCCCGCCGATGCGACGGACGACCCGGACGCGCTGCTCGAGCTGCTGAAGCAGCAGCGCCGCGACGCGATCAAGGCGGGCCTCGTCGAGGCCGGCGTCGCCGCCATGGACTACGCGCGCTTCGCGCCCGCGCCGCTCTACGCCCACATGGCGCGCCGGAGCTTCCGCGGCGAGCTCTGCTCCTTCTTCTTCGCGTGGACCGACCAGTTCC
>DATAGA010000450.1:0-5523 GCA_036257215.1 Myxococcota bacterium | reverse complement strand
AGCGTTCGAAGACGTCTCGGCGGAGGACCGGCTCAATCGGGTCGCGTCCTAGAGCGCGAGGCGGGTGCCGCTGGTCTCCGCAGCCAGGATCCGCTCGCAGACCTCGACGATCGCGGCGCCGGCTTCGTCCGGAGGAAGACCGCGGGCGTGGACGTTCGAGATGCACTTGCGGTCGGCGTCGGTCGTGGCGGGACCCGGGCGGAACGTGAGGTAGCAGCCGAGGCTCTCCGCCGCGGCGAGCCCGGGCCGCTCGCCGATCAGGTGGACCGCGAGCCGCGCGCCGGACGCCTCGCACACGCGGTCCGCGACGGCGACGCGCCCGCGCACCACCGCGACGGGTACGGCGAGCGGTCCGAGCCGCTCGAGCCCGCGGGCGAGCGTGGGCCAGAGCCGCTCGAGCTGCGTCTCGGCCGCGCGGGCCGAGAGGCCGTCGGAGAGCACGACCTGCGCCACCGCGCCGGGCCGCGCGAGCGCGGCGATGCGCGCGGCCTCGCCGTCGGCGAGCGCGCGCCCGAGGTCGGGCCGGCGCAGGTAGGTCTCCTTGTCGGGTGCGGCGGAGCGCACGCGCAGGAAGCCGAGCGCGTCGAGCCGCGACATGAACGCGTCGCTCCAGGTTCCGTGGACCGCGTCGCGGGCGCGCGCGTGGTCGGCGCGGAACTCGAGCGCGCTCGCGGTGCGCGGCCGCGGGCCCGCGCGGCCGACGCCGAGCCGGGCGGGCGTCGCGCGCCGCAGCCGCTCGAACGGCTCGGTCACCGGCGTCTCACGCGGCTGCGAGCGCGACCCACGACTCCCTCACGGAAGCTCCCTTGTCGGAGCCAGATCGCCGACGGAGCCGGCTTCGCCGGCACCGTCGGCGAGGGCGCGCGGGTCGCCAGCGCGCTCGGTGAGGCGCCCGTCGCGCATGAGGCCGCGCGCCTCGAGCCACACCTCGAGCTCCGGCGCCGGGCGCAGCTCGAGCAGCTCGCGCAGCGCCGCCACGTCGTGGAACGAGGTCGACTGGTAGTGGAGCATGCAGTCGTCGCCGAGCGGGACGCCCATGAAGTAGTTGCAGCCAGCGGCGGCGAGCTGGACGGCCAGGCTCTCGAGGTCGTTCTGGTCGGCGTCGGCGTGGTTCGTGTAGCAGGCGTCGCAGCCCATCGGCAGCCCGAGCAGCTTGCCCATGAAGTGGTCCTCGAGCCCGGCGCGCGCGATCTCGCGCGCGTCGTAGAGGTACTCGGGCCCGATGAACCCGACGACGGTGTTGACGAGCAGCGGGGCGTAGCGACGCGCGACGCCGTAGCAGCGCGCCTCGAGCGTCACCTGGTCGACCCCCTCGTGGGCGCCGCTCGAGAGCTCGGAGCCCTGCCCCGTCTCGAAGTACCAGACGTGACGCGAGCGTAGCCGGCCGCGCTCGCGCACGAGCGCGTCCGCCTCGTCGAGGAGCGCGAGGTCCACGCCGAAGGCGCGGTTTCCCGCCTCGGTTCCCGCGACGGACTGGAAGACGAGGTCGAGCGGCGCACCGCGCTCGAACGCCCGCAGCTGCGTGGTGACGTGCGCGAGCACGCAGCTGTGCGTCGGCGCGCCGAGGGGCGCGACCGCGTCGTCGATCGCGTGCGCGAGGCGCTCGACCGTCTCGAGCCGGTCCTCCACCGGGTTCACGCCGACGACGGCGTCTCCCGAGCCGTAGGCGAGCCCCTCGAGGATGGAGGCGCGGACGCCGTCGGCCGAGTCGCCCGGATGGTTGGGCTGGATGCGCGAAGCGAGCCGGCCGGGGAGCCCGAGCGTCGTGCGGCCGCGCACCACGACGGGGAGCCGCCGCGCCGCGAGCGCGAGGTCCAGGTTGGAGCACAGCTTCGCGGTGGCCGCGGCCATCTCGGGGAGGAGTGCCGCGCGCAGCGGCCCGAGGTCCGCGCCGGGCGCGAGGCCGACGAGGTGCTCGCGCAGCGCGCCCACGGTCCAGTCGGCGAACGCGCGGAACGCGCCCGCGTCCTGCGCCGCGAGGAACGCGCGGGTGAGCTCGTCGCGCTCGGGCGGGACGACCGGCTCCTCGACGAAGCGGCGCAGCGGGACGTCCGCGAGCGCCCGCTTCGCCGCGACGCGCTCCTCGGCGCTGCGCGCGGCCAGCCCCGCCAGCGCGTCGCCGCTCTTCGGCTCGTTCGCCCTGGCGAGCAGCTCGCGCAGGGTCCCGAACGCGAAGCCCCCGCTCGCGAAGCCCACGCGGCACAGGCTATCACCCGCGGCCGCCACCGCCGTCCGCGGCGACGCCGTCCTCCCCCCCGCCGCCCGTCTCAGGAGCGGCCGGTCCGGCGCAGCTCAGCGGGGACGCGACGGCGTCACGCGACCGCGCGGGCGCGGGCCGGCGTAGACCCGCACCGAGATGCGCGGATCCACGTAGCGGCGGTCGCCATCGTCGACGAGGAACCGCACGGAGCGCACGGCGGGCGGGCCGGTTCCGTCCTCCGGGCCGGCGGGCGACGCGAACGCGTGGAAGAGCTCCACGCTGCTCTCGAGCGCGGGCGAGACGAGGAAGCCCGTCGTGCCCATGGACGCCACGAACTTGCGCACGCGCGCGGGCGAGCCGTCCGCGAGCTCGAGCGCGATGTGGAGCGAGGCAGGCCGCAGTGCGAACGCGCGCAGCCGGCCGAGCAGCGTGGGACGAACGGCGGCCTCGAGCCAGAGCCAGCCGTCGCCTCCGTCGGGCAGCGACAGCTCTTCGCCGGGTGCGAGCTCGCGCTCGAGCAGGAGCCGGCGCGCCGCGCGGCGCCGCGTGAAGCCGGGCGGGTTCCGCTCGAGCAGGACGAGCTCGCCCGTGAGCACCACCGGGTGGTAGTTGTCGAGCAGCGCGCCGAGCGCCAGCCCGTCGTCCTGGCTCACGAGACGCTGATCGATCGACCCGAGCTTCGCGAGGACGAAGCGCGGCGCGCGCGCAGGATCGCGGTAGAACGCCTCGTTGCGCTGCAGCAGCAGCGGGTTCGCCGCCGCGAAGCTGATCGGCATGGGGCGCGGCGAATAGCGCAGGTCGTTGAGCAGCAGCCAGCCGGGCTCGTAGCCGAAGAAGTCGACGGGCGCGCGGCCGACACGCTCCCGCACCCACGGCAGGTCGTACTGCCGCCGGTTCTCCTGCAGCGCCGCCTCCAGCTCCGCGGTCCGCCGCGCCGGGGAGACGAGCCACGAGAGGTTCCGGGTCCACAGCTCGGCGAGCCGAGCGGGCCGATAGTCGGCCGCCGGAACCACCGCGAAGAGCGCGAGCGCGCACAGCACGGCCACGGCCCACGCCGGAGCGGCGCGGCCCCCTGGAAGCGGCGTGCTTCTCCGCGGGGCGGCGGACGAGGCTCCCTCCACCGCGCCAGCTGACACGGGGCGCTCGCAGACCAGCCCGAAGAGGAACGAGAAGAAGACGCCCGCGTGGAGCAGGATCGCCACGTGCGCGGGGTCGGCCCGCACGAAGGCGTGCTTCCATACGACGAACAGGAACGCCGCGTCGACGACCGTCTTGACCGCGCTCTGCGTGCGAGCGAGCGCTCGCAGCGCGACGAGGCCGGCGAGCCCGACGAGCGCGACCACGCCGAGAACGGCGGCGCGCGGCGTCGCCGGGAGGCCGAGCGCCTCGTTGTAGCCGGCAGCGAAGCGGGCGGCGCCGATCGCGTAGACCGGCAGGTTCGCGAGCGACTGTCCGGCGAGCGCCCAGAGCCCGGTCGTCACGGCCGCGAAGAGGGCGGGCGCGAGCGCCGCCCGACGGATGGGCGCGCCGCGGCCCAGCCGCGCGATCGCGTCCGCGAGCAGCGCGAACGCCGCCAGCACGAGCAGGGTGTGCTTCATCAACGCGAGCGCGGCGAGGAGCGCGACCGCCGGGCCCACCCGCAGCCAGGGCCCCTCGCGCGCGGCGAGCGCCGCGAGGTAGAGGGTCACGTACGCCCAGACCTCGTTCGATTCGAGCGGGTCGAGCTCGCCTGGGGCGCCGAGCGGGACGAGCGCGAAGAACGCCAGCAGCCAGCCTGCGCGCGCCGATCGCGTCGGGAGCCGCGTGCAGACCCAGAGCGCGAGCGCGGCGAGAGCGAGCCGGAGCGCGTTCTTCGCGACGAGGCGTTGCGCGTGCAGCGGGCCCGCGTAGACGGCGCCGTAGTGCACCCAGCCGAGCGGCCCCACGTTCTGGAGCACGTCGGTCCCGAACTGGAGGCGGCGCGCGGCGAAGAGCTCGAAGGAGGCGCTGCTCGAGAGGTCGTGGTCGACGTCGTACGGAACGGCCGGGAACTCGAGCAACGTGAGCGCGAGGGCGAGCCCGAGCGCGACGCGCGTCGGCGTGCGCACCACGCGCTAGAGCGCGAGGCCGGTGCCGCTCGTCTCCGCCGTGAGGATCCGCTCGCAGACCTCGAGGATCGCAGCGGCGGCCTCGTCCAGCGGAAGACCGCGGGCGCGGACGTTCGGGATGCACTTCCGGTCGTCGTCGGTCACGCGGGACAGGCTATCACCCGGCGCCGCAGCGCCGTCCGGCCGCCGGCGCCCGTCTCAGGAGCGGCCCGCGGCTCGCCGATCTCCGGCTCATGCTCTGGCAGCGCGCACTCGTCGCCCTGGCGGCCCCGTACGTCGCCTGGCTCGTCCTCGCCTACGACTACCACTTCCTCGACGGCGTGAACCTCGCCTTCCACGAGGCCGGCCATCTCTTCCTCTCGTTCGGCGGCCGGACGCTGCACATGCTCGGCGGGACGCTCGGCCAGCTCTTCTTCCCCGCGGCGTGCGCGGCCCACTTCTGGCGCAGCGAGCGGCCTTTCGAGGCGGCGCTGATGGGCGTCTGGGGCGGCGAGAGCCTGATGAACGTGGCGCGCTACCTCGGCGACGCGCAGGCGCAGGCGCTGCCCCTCGTCGGCGGGCACATCCACGACTGGCACTGGCTGCTCTCGCGCCTGGGCCTGCTGCCCTGGTGCGAGGGTCTGGCGGCGGCGCTCCACGTGGCCGCGAGCGCGCTCGCGCTCGCCGCGCTCGTGGTGGCGGCGCGCCTCGCCTTCGCGCCGCGCGAGGAGGGGCCGCTGCTCGCGTAGCGGCGCGGGGCCGCGCTAGAACGGCAGGCCGAGAGCGCCGGTCAGGAACGCCATCAGCGGGGTCGTCGACTGGTACGCGGCCGCCACGCGCGCCGGGAAGTCCGCCGCGCACGCGTCCTTCTGCGAGAAGCTCGTGCTCGCCGTGAAGCTCGTGCGCCGCAGGTCGTCGGCGAACGGGTGCTCGGCGTCGTAGCCGCGCGGCACGCGCTTCCGCGCGCCGCCCTCGTCGAGCGGGGCGCCGCGGCGTCCGCGGGTGGCGGCCTTCCACGCGTCTGGATGCTCGACGATGGCGTCGCGCACCTGCTTCAACGCGTCAGCCGGCGGGTGCCACAGGCCCGCCGCCGCGAACACCGAGCCCGGCTCGAGATGCAGGTAGAAGACGGGGCCGTGGACGTCGCGACCGGCGTCGTGGCGGAACGAGATGCCGACGTGGGTCTTGTACGGGCTCTTGTCCTTCGCGAAGCGCGTGTCGCGGTAGATGCGGAAGAGCGAGCCGCCCACCGGCCGG
>DATAGA010000417.1:0-4199 GCA_036257215.1 Myxococcota bacterium | reverse complement strand
CGGGTGAGCTCGATGTCGCGCGAGCGCCGCGGCGCGAGCGCCTCGAGCTCGTCGTCGCCGACCAGCACGTACTCGTTCTCGCCGACCGGGTAGCCCCGCACGATCTCGTCGGGCTCGAGCGCGACGTTCTCGGAGGGGCAGAAGTAGCGCCGCACCAGCGGCGTCCCGCTCGGGCCCAGCATGCGGAACGACGGGCCGCCGCGGCGGTGCGCCGTATAGAGCTCGACGGGAACGGTGACGAGGCCGAACGTGATGCTGCCCGACCAGATCCCGCGCCCGGTGGCCCGTTCCCCGTTCTCGCGCGGCGCCTCTTCCTCGGCGCCGAGGCGCTCGCGCCGGCGCGTACGACCCTCACGCTGCGGCACGGCGGCGCTCCTTCGCGACCCGCAGGCTGCGTTTCAACACGTCGGCGAGATCGCCCGACGGCCGCTCCAGCGGGGCCTCCTTCACTACGAAGCGGCGCCCGGCCCGCTTCGCCTCGATCAGCTTCTCGACGCGCTCGCGGTAGTCGTCGCGCAGCTCCTTCGGGTCGAAGTCCGCGTCGAGCGCCGACACGAGCTGCTCGGCCAGCTTGCGCTCCCCGGCGGAGATGACCGAGCCCTCCGGGCGCGCGAGCTCCGCCGCGGAGACGACCTCGCTGGCGGGGTGGAACGCGACGAGCGCGAGGTGGCCTTCGCGCGTCCCGAGCGCGCCGACGTAGCGCTTCCCGCGCATCACCCAGCGCGCCACGCCGCGCCGCTCGCTTCGCTCGAGCGCGGCGGCGAGCGCGAAGTAGTCGGGCTCCGAGCCGTCGGGACCGAGCAAGTAGGGCCGGCTGTACCAGGACGGGTCGATCGCGTCGTGCGGCACGAAGCGCGTGATCTCGATGGAGCGCGAGGGCGGCGGCTCCGCCGACTCGAGCTCCTCCGGCCGGAACACGACGAAGACGCCGGGGTCGACCTCGAGGCCGCGCTGGATCTCCTCGCTGCGCACCTCGCGCTCGTCGCGCGGGTCGATCATCCGCTGCTGGACCGGCACGCGGTCCTTCTCGTGCAGCAGCCGGAAGCGGAAGCGGCGGTCCTCCGCGGCCGCGTAGAGCTTGACGGGCAGCTGCACCCCGCCGAGCTCGAGCGAAGCCTTCCACATCGCGCGCGCCATGGGCCCGCCTCCAGCCAGGGGGTGTGCAAACGAAATGCCGAACGGCGACCCGGGGGGTATCGGCCGGCGTCCTGGGGCCATGAAGGGTAGCGCGGGGGGGCGCGTGCGGGCTCGGCGCCGTTCGACCCCCTCAGCCGGGGCCCGCCGCCGCGGCCGCCTCCGGTCCCGTCATGCAGACGGGTCGGCGGAGCAGGAGGCGCGCCTCGAACGCGTCCGAGCCGTGCGCGCGCGCGCTGCGCGATGAAGTCGTAGGGACCGGGCCACAGCGCGAGCGCGCTTCTACAAACGCGAAGCGCGCGAGCGCGTCACGGTAGACTCGAGGCGTGCGCCTGCCGCTGCAGCCCCCCATTCTTCCGATGCTCGCGAAGCGCGCGTCCGCGTTGCCCGAGGGAACGGAGTGGATCTTCGAGCCGAAGTGGGACGGCTTCCGCGTCCTGGTCTTCCGCGACCGCGACGAGCTCCTGCTCCAGAGCCGGGACGCCAAGCCGCTCGATCGCTACTTCCCCGACCTGCGTGAGCCCCTGCTCGCGCAGCTGCCGGAGCGCTGCGCGCTCGACGGCGAGCTCGTCGTCGCGCAGGACGGCGCGCTCGACTTCGAGGCGCTCCAGCAGCGCATCCACCCGGCCGCGTCGCGCGTCGCGCTCCTCGCGAAGGAGTGCCCGGCGTCCGTCGTGTTCTGGGACCTCCTGTGCGAGGGCGACCGCGACCTGCGCGAGCAGCCGTTCCGGGAGCGGCGCCGCGCGCTGGAGCGCGTCCTGGCTGCTGCGCGGCCGCCGCTGCATCTCACGCCCGCGACGGACGATCGGCGCGTGGCACACGACTGGTTCCGCCGCTTCGAGGGAGCCGGCCTCGACGGCGTCGTCGCGAAGCCCGCGGCCGGCCCGTACGCGCCCGACAAGCGGGTGATGGTGAAGGTCAAGCACGAGCGCGAGTGCGACTGCGTAGTGGCCGGGTTCCGCTGGCACAAGGGCTCCAAGGGGCGGGCGGTCGGCTCGCTCCTCCTCGGCCTGTACGACGACGCGGGCGTGCTGCACCACGTCGGCGTCGCGGCGAGCTTCACGGACGCGACGCGGCGCCAGCTCGTCGAGCGGCTCGCACCCTACCGCGAGGACGCCTGGGAGGGGCATCCCTGGCGCGAGTGGGGCGGCGCCGACGACGCCGACGCGGGCGAGCAGCGGATGCCGGGCGGGCACAGCCGCTGGAGCCGGGGCAAGGACCTCTCGTGGGAGCCGCTGCGACCCGAGCTCGTCGTGGAGGTCGCGTACGACCACATGCAGGGGACGCGCTTCCGCCACACCGCCCACGTGCGGCGCTGGCGCACCGACAAGCCGCCGCGCGAGTGCACCTACGAGCAGCTCGAGGTCGTCCCGCCGCACGAGCTCTCGTCGATCTTCGCCAGCGGCCGCTGACTCAGCGGCGTCTCCAGCTTCGCGTGGGGTCGTCATCCGGATCGGGCGGCTCCTCCGGGGGCCGCAGCGCGTCCGGCACGTGGCGGAGATTCACGCGGACGCGCGTCCAGGTGGAGGAGCGGCCGCGCATGGAGTCGACCAGCACGTCCTCGACCTGGATGCGCGCGGCCGCCTCGGGGTGCCGCGCCTTCCAGCGCTCGAGGCCGGCGAGCGCGGCGTCCCGGCTCGGCGACTTCGCCACCACGACGAGCGGCATCTTCTCGCGCGGGCGTTTCGCGCTCGGGCGCTTCGCGCGCGACGGCGCGACCCGCTTGCCCTCGCCTGCCGCCTTGCGGAAGTGCGGCGGCCACGGCGCGTCGCCGAGGCCCGCCGCCTCGTCGCGCGCCGCGAGCGCGAGCAGCGCCTCGAGCGAGCCGACGGCGTCGTCGATGCTGGCGTGCGGGTCGCCGCGCTCGGCCACGCGGCGGGGCACCGTGTGCACCGTGAACGCGGCCGGGTCGCACGAGGGGACCTCGTCCCACGCGAGCGGCGTCGAGACGCGCGCGTCCGGGAGCGGGCGCACCGAGTAGGCCGAGCAAGTGGTGCGGTCCTTCGCGTTCTGGTTGTAGTCGAGGAAGACGCCGTGCCGCTCCTCCTTCCACCACTTCGAGCTCGCGAGCGCCGGCGCGCGCCGCTCGATCTCGCGCGAGAGCGCGAGCGCCGCCCGCCGCACGTCGTCGAAGGCCCAGCGCTGCTCGATCCGCACCAGCACGTGCATGCCGCGCGAGCCGCTCGTCTTCGGCCAGCCGACGAGACCGAGCTCTCCGAGGAGCCCGCGCACCTCGAGCGCGACCCGGCGCACGGCGTCCCACTCGACGCCGGGGCCCGGGTCGAGGTCCACGCGCAGCTCGTCGGGATGGTCGAGCGCCTCGGCGCGCACGGGGTGGGGATGGAGCTCGATGCAGCCGAGGTTCACGACCCAGGCGAGGCCGGCGGCGTCCTCGACGACCACCTCCTCCGCCGTGCGCCCGGACGGAAACGAGAGGGTGACGGTGCGGATCCAGGGAGGCCGCTGCGCCGGCGCGCGCTTCTGGTAGAACGCCTCGCCATCCGCTCCGTCCACGAAGCGCTTGAGCACGAGCGGACGGCCGCGGATGCCCGTCAGCGCGGCGTCGGCGACGGAGAGGTAGTAGCGGACCACGTCGAGCTTCGTGAGCCGCGCCTCCCGCGTGAAGTACGGCTTGCTCGGGTGCGTGATCCGCACCTCGCGCCCCGCGACCGACAGGACTTCCGCCGGCTCGTCCTTCGCCACGCCTGCGAGCCTACCGGAGCCCGGCCCTGCGGCACCCCGGCCGCGCAGGCACCCGTGTGCGCTACGACGCGCCGAGCGGCGGCGGCTCCGCGGCGTGGGCGGCAGCGGGCTCGGCCTCCGGCACCGCCTCGCGGGAGACCAGCTCGTAGACCGCCGGCACCACGTAGAGCGTGAGCCCCGTCGAAAACAGGAGCCCTCCGACCACGGCGATGCCCAGCGACTGGCGGCTGCCCGCCCCTCCGCCGAGGGAGAGCGCGATCGGGAGGACGCCGAACAGCGTCGCGGCGCTCGTCATGAGGATCGGTCGCAGCCGCGCGGCGGCCGCCTCGCGCACCGCCGTCGCGCGCGAGAGGCCCGCGCGC
>DATAGA010000407.1:0-3111 GCA_036257215.1 Myxococcota bacterium | reverse complement strand
GATCTCGTTCTCGAGCTCGCGCACGTTGCCGCTCCAGGGGTGCGCCACGATGCGGTCCATCGCGGCGTTCGTGAAGCCCCCGAGGCGCCGGCCCATCTTCTGGTTCGCGAGGTCGAGGAAGTGGTGCGTGAGCGCCGGGATGTCCTCGCGCCGCTCGCGCAGCGGAGGCAGCTCGATCTCGACGACGCGCAGGCGGTAGTAGAGGTCCTCGCGGAAACGGCCGTCGCTCACCGCCTTGCGCAGGTCGCGGTTCGTCGCGGCAACGATGCGCACGTCGACCTTCTTGGTCTCGGACGAGCCGAGCGCGCGGATCTCGCCGTCCTGCAGCACGCGCAGCAGGCGCACCTGCATGCCGGGCTCCGTCTCGCCGATCTCGTCGAGGAAGATCGTGCCGCCGTCGGCGAGCTCGAAGAGTCCCTTCTTGTCGGCGTGCGCGCCGGTGAAGGCGCCGCGCTTGTGGCCGAAGAGCTCGCTGTCGAGGAGGTTGTCGTTGAAGGCCGAGCAGTTCTGGATGACGAAGCGGCGGTTCTTGCGCGACGAGTTGTAGTGGATCGCGCGCGCGACGAGGTCCTTGCCCGTGCCCGTCTCGCCGGTGAGCAGCACGGTGGCGTCGGTCTGCGCGACCTTCTCCATCACCTCGAACACGCGGTTCATGGCAGGGCTCGCGCCGACGATCTGGTCGAACGAGTAGCGGCGCTCCACCTCGCGGCGCAGGAAGAGGTTCTCGGCGCGCAGCCGCTCGTTCGCCTCGGCGAGCGCGGCCGCGAGCTGGAGGTTCTCGGCGGAGAGCGCGTGCGCCTCGAGCGCGCGGCGCACGTCGATGCGCAGGCTCTCCGGCTCCCACGGCTTCTGGATGTAGCGGTAGATGCGGCCGTCGTTGATCGCGCGCACGATCGACGTGATGTCCGCGTAGCCGGTGAGCATCATGCGCACGGTGTGCGGGCGGCGCTCGACCACCTTCTCGAGGAACTCGACGCCGCTCATGTCCGGCATCACCTGGTCGACGATCACGAGCGCGATCTCCTCGCGCTCCAGGATCTCGAGGCCCTGCTTGCCGGAGAGCGCCGTGAAGACCCGGTAGTCGTCCTCCAGGGTCATGGCGATCGACTCGACGATCGCCTCCTCGTCGTCGACGACGAGGATGCCGTAGCGGCGGGCCGCTTCGGGGCGCGCGCCCTGGATGAAGGGATCGTTCACGTGGCTTCCGTGGGGGCTTTCCCGGCGGGTCGGCGGGCGCCGGCGGGCGAGCCCGAGCCAACATAACGAGCACCGGAGAGGCGGGCAAAGCGGCCCGCCTCTCCGGCTCGTGGTGCAGCGGGAGCGCCGCTCCCGCCGCGGCGCGGCCTAGCGGCGCGCGCGGCGCGCGGGCCGCCGCGCGGCCCGTGCGCGACCTCGCCGCGCGGGCTTGCGGGCGGCGGACCTGCGCACGCGTGCGCGCGCGCCGCGGCGCCGCGCAGGCGCCCGGCGCCCGGCCCCGCCCCTGCGGGCCATCTTCGTGCGAGCCACGTCACCGTCGCGGTCGATGAAGTAGAGGAACCCGTCCTCCCGCTTCACGCCGGCCTTGGCGACCTGCTGCGGCTTGCCGCGCGCGGGCTTGCCACCCCCGCGCGCCATGCGGGCACGGCTCACGTTGCCCTTCTTGTCGAGGTAGTAGAGCCAGCCCTTCTCTCGCTTGACACCGGTTCTGGCGACCTTCGTGGCCATCGGCCTTCTCCTGATCCGCCGCAGCGGCCCGTCCGGACCGGCGGGGTCCTTGGGTTTGGCCCGCCGGGGTGACGGGCCCTCCGAGGAGGAAGCGACGCCCGTCGGGGTCGGGCCGGGCCTCGCCGCGGGGATGATCCCTCGGCACACCGACGGTGTCAACGAATTTTCGGGGGTTTACCGTCGGAGTTGCGACCGCCCGGCGTGTCGGACCCGGGCCGCCACCGTCGGACGGGCCCCGGCCGTGGCCGCCGCGAGGCCGCCTCAGCGCTCGAGCAGCGCCTCGACGCGGTCGATCACGCGCGCCTCGTAGGCCACGCCGTCGAGGCGGCCCATCTCCTGGATCCCCGTCGGGCTCGTCACGTTGATCTCGGTCAGGCGGTCGCCGATCACGTCGATGCCGACGAAGAAGAGGCCGTCGGCGCGAAGGCGCGGCCCGATCCGCTCCACGATGCGGCGGTCCGCGTCGTCGACGCCGGCGCGCACGGCGCGGCCGCCGACGTGGAGGTTCGCGCGCAGCTCCTCGGGCGAGGGCACGCGCAGCAGCGCCCCGAGCACCTCGCCCTCGAGCAGCAGGATGCGCTTGTCGCCGCGCTCCACCTCCGGCAGGTAGCGCTGCGCCATCGCGCGGCGCGTCCCGAAGCTCGTCGCCTGCTCGAGGATCGAGTTGCGGTTGCGGTCGGCGGTGTGCACGTGGAAGACGCCCTCGCCGCCGCGGCCGTCGAGCGGCTTCACGACCATCTCGCCGCCGAGCTTGCTCATGAAGTCCCGCAGCTCCGCGATGTGCCGCGTGACGAGCGTCTCCGGCATGAACTCGGGGAAGTGCATCGCGTAGAGCTTCTCGTTGGCGGCGAGGATGCCCTCGGGCCGGTTGAGCACCCGCGTGCGGCGGCAGAGCGTGAGGATCTGCGTCGCGGTGACGTACGCCGCGTCGACGGGCGGGTCCTTGCGCTGGAACGCGACGTCGACCTCGTCGTCGAACGCGACGACGCGCGGCTCGCCGAGCTCGTAGTGCGCGCCGCGCTCGCGCCGCAGCGCGAGCGGCCGGGCGATCGCTCGCACGCGCGCGCCGTCGACGCCGAGGTCCGCCGGGTCGACGTAGAGCGCGCGGTGCCCGCGGCCCTGCGCCTCGAGCGCCAGGGCGAAGGTCGTGTCCGCGTCGGGATTCATCGTCTCCGGCGGATCCATCACGAACGCCATCGTGAAGCGCCGTCCGGCCATTCAGCTTCCCCTCGGGTCTGCCGACACGTCACTCGGTCGCGCCGCGGACGCGGCTGCGCACGCGGTTCCCGTAGCGTAGCGGGGCTCGCGTCGGCTACGGTCAGCCGGCCCTCGAGGAAGCCGATGCCGCGATCGAGAGCCGGGTCCGTGATCGTGCGCCTCCTGCTGGGCCTCCTCGCGGTCCTCGTC
>DATAGA010000330.1:0-4111 GCA_036257215.1 Myxococcota bacterium | reverse complement strand
CCGAAGCGCTCGCACAGGCGGAGCATCGCCTCCGCGCCTTCGGCGCCGAGGAGGGGATCGAAGATGCGGTAGCGCGCGGAAGACACGGAGGCTCCTCGTGGGCGGGTTCTCGAGCGAACCTCGAGTGTCGGACGCGGCGGCCGCGCCGTCCAGCCGGGCAGGCGGCGCGGGCTAGCCGCGGAGCCGCGGGCGAAGCCCGCGGAACGCGGCTATCCGATTCCGGCGAGGAAGGTCTTGCAACGAGGTCGAGGGTCGCGCTTCCGGGCTCCGGCCGAGGGCCTGCGGTGTATCTCTTCGTCGACGCCGACGCGTGTCCGGTGAAGGACGAGGTCTACGTCGTCGCGACCCGCTACGGCGTGCCCGTCGTCCTCGTCGCGAACCAGCGGATGCACGTCCCGCCCGGCTTCGGCGCCGAGCTCGTGCTCGTGGACGGCGCGCCGGACTCCGCGGACGACTGGATCGTGCAGCACATCGAGCCGGGCGACGTCGTCGTCACCGCCGACATCCCGCTGGCGGCGCGCTGCCTCGCTGCGGGGGCTCGCGTCCTCGGGACGTCGGGCCATCCCTTCACCGAGGAGTCGATCGGCGGCGCGGTCGCCGGCCGCGAGCTCGCCTCGCATCTGCGCGAGCTCGGCGTCGGCGGCAGCGGCCCGCCGGCCCTCTCGACGAAGGACCGCTCGCGCTTCGCGTCGCGCCTCGACGAGATGGTGCAGCGCGCGCTGCGCGAGGAGGGCGCCTAGGAGCGCATACCCGGGCTCTGGCGCGCAGGCCCGAGCCGGATCCTCGCGCCCGGGGCAGCGCGTGACGTCAATCGTCGCGCTCGAGCCGCTTGCCGAGCGAGATCACGTCGTCCACCGCGTAGCCGAGCGCGCGGTAGAAACGGATCGCGGCGGCGTTTTCGGCGCGCACCTGGAGGTTCAGCTTGGGGCAGCCATGCTCGAGGAGCAGACGCTCGACTTCCGTCATGAGAGCGCGGCCGAGACCGGAGCGCCGAGACGTCGGCGCGACGGCGAGGTAGTTGACCCAGCCGCGATGTCCTTCGTACCCCGCCATGGCCGTCGCGATGACGCGGCCGTCGCGTTCCACGACGAGGAAGAGCTCCGGCTGGACCCGGCGCTTGCGCGCGATGTCGCGACGCGGGTCGTTCCAGGGGCGCGTGAGCCCGCAGCTCTCCCAGAGCGAGACGACCTCCTCCTCGTCGGCGGGCTCGAACGGGCGGATGCGCATCGCTCGCGGCCCGCTCACCCGCTCGTCCGGCGCCCGCCGCGGTCGGAGTGACCGAGGTCGCGTCCCGGCGCGATGCGGTCGCGCAAGCGCTGCTTCAGCTCCGCCAGCTCCGGGAAGCGCCCTTCCTCCGCCCGCGACCAGACCCGCGCGCCGTCCGCGTGCACCTCGAACACGCCACCCGTCCCGGGGACGAGCGCGAGCTCGCCGATCTCGTCCTCGAAGGTCGAGAGCAGCTCCTGTCCCATCCACGCCGCGCGCAGCAGCCAACGGCACTGCGTGCAGTAGCGGATCTCGACGCGGCTCTTCATCGCCGCTCCGAGGCGGCCGCCTCCGCGAGCGCGGCGGCGAGCGCGTCGAGGAGGCCCGCCTGCGCGGCGAGGATGCGCCGGCGCGCCTCGGGCAGGTCGAACCACGCCGCGCGGTCCGCCTCGGGAAACGACTGCAGCGTTCCCGAGCGGGGCGGCCACTCGAGCTCGAACGTGTTGCTGTGGAGCTGGCTCGGGTCGGCGTCGCCGCGCACCGCCCAGGCGTGGACGACCTTCCCGCTGCGCTGGCGCACGGAGCCGAGCGCGATGGCCGCGCCGTCGACGACGAATCCGGTCTCCTCCCGGAACTCCCGGCGCGCGGCGGCGAGCAGGTCCTCGTCCGGGCCGACCTCGCCCTTCGGAATCGACCACGCGCCGAGGTCCTTCCGCTGCCAGAACGGGCCACCGGGATGGACGAGCAGCACCTGCGGGCCTTCCGGTCCCTCGCGGTAGAGGAGCAGGCCTGCGCTCGTCCTGGGCATGTGCCCGGCGCACTCACGCGCCGCGCTCGCCGAAGCGGGCCTCCGCCCGCGCGCGCGCCTTCGCCGCCTCGCTCGCGCGATCGCGCGGCGGCGCGGTCGTGATGAGCGACTGGAGCAGCTCGCGCGCGACGCTCGCCGTCCGCTCGACGGCGAGCTCGAACGCCGCCTCGTTCGCCTTGGACGGCCGCGTGAAGCCGCTCAGCTTGCGGACGAACTGGAGCGACGCCGCGCGGATCTCGTCGTCGGTGACGGGCGGCTCGAAGTTGAAGAGCGTCTTGATGCTCCGGCACACGGCGTCGCCCTCCGGCCTGTATCTCGCCGGCCGCGGCTCCGAGTCGGCCGCGGCGCGGGTCGTCCGAGACGCTACCGCCTCGAGCCCCGCGCGGCCGACAGGGCCCGCGCGGTACCGTCGGAGAGGAGGAAGCGACATGCGGGCGCTGCAGGTCCTTCGAAACGGTGCGCCGAGCGAGGCGTGCGAGGTGGTCGACGTCCCGGTGCCGGAGCCCGGCCCGGGGCAGGTGCGGGTGCGTGTCGCGGCCGGCTCGCTCAACTGGAACGATCTCGACCGCTGCTACGGCCGCACGACGACGATCCCGATGAAGCCTCCCTTCACGCTCGGGATGGACGTCTGCGGCGTGGTCGACGCGGCCGGCGCCGGCGGCGAGGCGTGGCTCGGACGCCGCGTCGTCGCCATTACGCAGATGGCCCAAGGCGGCCTCGCGGAGTACGCGCTGGCGCCCCTGGGAACGGTGTTCGAAGCCCCGCCCGGGCTCGACGACGCCGAGGCGGCGTCGTTCGTCCTGCCCTTCCACACGGCGCATCTCGCGCTCTTCCGCCGCGGTGGGCTCGCGGCGGGCGAGACGCTGCTCGTCACCGCGGGCGCGAGCGGGCTCGGCAGCGCGGCGATCCAGCTCGGTGTCGCGCGCGGCGCGCGCGTGCTCGCGACGGTGGGCGGCGTCGAGAAGACGCGGCTGTGTCGGGAGCTCGGCGCGGAGCTGGCCGTCGACCATACGCAGCAAGACGTCGCTACCGCCGTGCTCGACCACACACAGGACGTCGGGGCGCACGTCGTGTGCGACCTCGTCGGCGGTCCGTTCGTCGAGAAGCTGTGGAAATGCGTGGCTCGCGAGGGCCGCTACCTGTGCGTCGGGTTCGCCGCCGACCCGGAGAACGGCTTCACGGCCCGGCCGCTCCGGCCCGCCTGTCCTGGCAACTTCTCGATCGTCGGCGTCATGCTGGCGTACGTCGACGGGCTTCCCTCCGCCGTCCGCCGCATGGGGATGAGCCCGTTCGGGCGCGCCGTGGGCGAGGAGGTGCACGCGGACCTCCTCGCCCTGCTCGCCGAGAAGCGCATCCGACCCGTGGTCGGCCGGCGCGTCGCCCTCGCGGACGCGGGCCGCGCACTCGAGGACCACGAGCGGCACGCCACGTCGGGTCGCACGGTCGTGCTGATCGACTAGACCGGGGCCGAAGCTCGGTCTGCGCGGGCTACTCGATCGCCGACGGGTTCGGCTGCTTCAGTAGCTCGACGAACGTGCGAACGTCCGTCTGGGTGACCAGCACCCGCTCGTAGTTCATCGCCGAGTCGCACTCGAGGCAGTGGCCGAGGCCGAGAACGTGGCCGAACTCGTGTGCAACCAGCAGGCGCACCTCGTCGACGGTCAGGTGCATGAAGTTGTCCGGTGTGGTCGAGATCCCCATCTCGCCGCCGACGCGCAACGCGCCGCCCTGCATGCGCGGTCTCTGCCCGCCGAACCCCGCGTAGGGGCCCGTGATGCGGCGCTTCCACTGGATCTGGACGGCCGCGCTCGGGTCGTCCTCGACGAACTCGAGCCGGAACCACGGGACGTGCGGCTGGATCGCCGCCTCCCACATCCGCATGGCCTCGACTGCGGCGTCCCGCGCCGCCGCGCGGCTTCCGTAGCGCGGCGGCGTCGGCGGAGGTCTGATCGCCACGCGCCACGGCATGTCCGCCGGGGTCACGTGGACGAAGGCGAGCGTCCCGTCCGCGAGGCGCGTGTTGGGCTGCAGGAACGTGCCGGCGGCGTCGAGCGCGGCCGCCTCCGCCTTGGGCGGAGGCGTCGCGGGTCGCAGGGC
>DATAGA010000302.1:0-3188 GCA_036257215.1 Myxococcota bacterium | reverse complement strand
GAGGTAGGTCTCCGCTCCGACCGCTTCGATGATCCGCTCCTCGACGCGGCCGTCGGCGAACTCCGCCACGATTCGGTGTCGCCCCCGCGCGAGCGGGTGGCGCACGAGCGGCGTCGGCCCGGCGGGAACGCCGTCGATCGTGATCCGCGCGCGTGGGATGGCGTTCACGAACAGATACCCGCCGGCGGGTCGGACGGGCGCCGCCTGCGCGACGGGACGCGCCGGACGCGCAGGGGCCGGCTTCGGGAGCTGCGCGGGAGCCGCTCGCGGCGCGTTCGGAGCGGGGGTCGCGGGCTGCGCGGTGGTCGGTCGGGTGGGCGGGGTGCCCGCCGCGGCGACCGGCGGCTCTACCGCCGCGGAAGGCGCGCTGAGCGGCGCGGGCGCCGGACGCGGAGAGGGCGCGGCCGAGGGGGTCAGCACCGGGGCGGGGGCCGACGCCTCGCGGACCGGCTGCGAGCCGCCCGCCGCGGACGGCGCGGACGAGACCGCGGGCGCGGGCGCCTGGTCCGGCCCTACACCGAAGCGCGGAACGAGCAGGGCGAGCGCTGCCGCGATCGAGCCCGCGGCGAGCGCGATCGCCCCCGCGCGCCGCCGCAGCACGGGCGGCGTCGCGCGAGAGCCGGGCGGGGGTGCGAGCGCGACGCGCTCGAGCCCCGGTCCGAGCGCGCGCAGCACCTCCGCCGCCCGTGCGCCCGGCGCCAGACCAACCGCGAGGCGCAGGTCGCCGCGGTGGTGGTCGGCGAGCGCCCGCAGCGCGCGCGCCTCGGCGGCCGCGAGGCGCTCGCCGTCCTCGACGACGAGCAGGGCCGCCCGACCGAGCGCGCGTCGCGCCGCGGCGTCGGCGCGCACGACGAGGGACTCTGCCGATTCGCCGGGCTTCGCCGAGAGCCGCGTCACCGCGAAGCGGCGGGAGAGCGCGGCCGCGGCGGCGTCGAGCGCGCTCGTGCGCGCGGGGCCCGCCGGGGCGAGGAGCGCCGCCGCCCGCGCGCCCGCCTCGAGCCAGCCGCACAGCTCCGCGGCCGCCTGGGCGGGACCGGGGTCGATCGGAGCGCCGGTCGTGCCCGGGTCGACCATCGGGCCCGGAGCGTACCCGACCCGGGCGCGCGCGCGCCGCCGCGGGCACCCTACCGCCGTGCTGCGCGAGCTTCCCGCCGCCGCCCTCGTCGCGCTCGCCTGTACGCAGATCGCTCTGGCGTTCGGCGCCGGCCTCTCGCCGTGGAAGGGCGGCGGCTTCGGCATGTTCGCGACGAACGACCACGGCGGCTTCCGTCACGTGCGCGTGTACGCGCTCGAGGCCGGCGGCGAGCGGCGCCTCGATGTGCCGCCGGAGCTCCAGCGCCAGGAGCTGCACGCCGCATGGCTGCCGACCGACGCTCAGCTCCGGCGCCTCGCGGCGCAGCTGTCGCGCACCGGTGTCGCTCGCGACGCCGGCGCGCTGCGCGTCGAGGTGTGGCGCACGGAGTTCGACGCCTCGCTGCGCCCGACGCCCGTGCGGATCGCAGCGCTCACGTCCGAGCCCGCGCGGTGAGCGCCGCGCCGCAGCCGGACGAGGCGCAGGGCGCGGGAGCGGACTCCGCCGCGCCCGCGGCCGCAGGGACTGCGCGAGCCGCGGCCGACGTCCCGCCCGCACCCGGGCGCGGCGTCGGAGCCGCCTCGTTCGACCTCGGCCTGCGGATGACGCTCCTCGCGGTGCTGCTCGACCCGCCGCTCCTCTGGTTCGAGCGGGTGCCGCCCATGCTCCTCGCGGGCCTCGGTCTCGCGGTGCCGGCGACCCTGCGCGCTCGCTGGCTCTGGGCCGGCCTGCTCGCCTGCGCGGTCGGCTCGCTCGTCTTCCAGTGGCCGTTCTCCGACAACCACGACTACCTCGGCGCCCTCTGGTGCGTCGCCGTGCTGTGTGCGCTCTGGAGCGGCGACGCGCCTGGCGTGCTCGCGCACGCGGCGCGCCGGCTGCTCGGCCTCTCCTTCGCGTTCGCGACCCTGTGGAAGGTCGCGCTGGCGCCGGACTTCCTCGACGGGCGCTTCATGCGCGTGACGCTCCAGACGGACGGCCGCTTCGAGAACCTCGCGGTGCTCGCGGGCGGCATGACGCACGACGACTGGGCGCGCAACGACGCCGCCCTGGACTCCGTGCTCTCGGGCACCGCGAGGTTCGAGGAGAGCGGCTTCTCCGAGCCGCCCTCGCTGCGCCGGCTGGCAGCGATCCTCACCTTCTTCACGGTGGCCGCGGAGGCCGCCGTCGCGATCGCCTTCCTCTGGCCGCTCGGACGCGGGCCGTCGCGGCTGCGAAACCTGGCGCTCCTCGGCTTCGCCGCGACGACCTACAGCTTCGCGACGGTGCGCGGCTTCGGCTGGCTGCTGGTCAGCCTCGGCGCAGCCCAGGCGGAGACCCGCGCCGCGCGCGCCGCCTACCTCGTCGTCTTCGCGCTGATCGGCCTCTACCGCGCGGTCCCCTGGAGCCGCGCCCTGATCGACTGGCTCCACTGAGGGAGCCCACTCAGCGCAGGGCGTGCCAGCCGGCGATGGTCGGGAGGTCGAGCCAGCTCTTGAGGCCGGGCTCGGCGGCGCAGACGTGGGGGATGGCGTTGATCACGCGCATGGCGCTCGCGACGCAGCCGTCCACGTTGTGGTCGAGGCTGCGGAACCCGACGTCGAGGTCGCACTTCATCGACGGCAGGCCCTCGATCAGGATGCGGTACGTGCCGGGGCCGTTGCCCGTCGGCCACTCGGGCGCGACGTCGTCGCGCAGGCGCGTCACGTGCTCTACGACGATGCGCGGCTCGCCGCGCACGATGCCCATCACCTCGAAGCGCAGGCCCGCCTGGGTGCCGGGCTCGATCTTCCCGTAAGGCAGCTCGATCGTCTCCTCGGCGACCGCCACCTCGTGGCGCTGGCGCACCTCGTCGAGCTCGACGTGCAGCGCGCGCGCGATCATGCGCAGCGAGGGGCCCCACGCGAGCGCCAGCGCGCCGGGAATCGTGAGCGGAACCGGCGTGCCGGGCGGCTTCCCGAAGCCCATCACCTGGAAGAGCGTCTCGGGCTGGTCGTACGTGGCGTAGTTGAAGATCTCCTGCGCGCGGATCGAGTCGATCCGCTCGCAGAGGCTCGAGAGCACGATCGGCAGGGCGTCGGGCGCGAAGCCCGGGTCGATGCCCGAGCAGTAGAGCGTCGTCCCGCCTTCGCGGCACGCG
>DATAGA010000292.1:0-17637 GCA_036257215.1 Myxococcota bacterium | reverse complement strand
ACGAGCAGGTGCGGCATCTGCGCGAGGTCGGCCTCGACCGGATGGCCGAAGATGTCCTTCCCGAGCGCAAGCGTGAGGCGCGAGGGGTGGCCGCGGAAGCTCTTTGCCTCGAGCAGGTCGCGGATGTAGACGACCTCGCGCTCCGGGTTCGGCACCTCGATGCCGACCACCGACTTGCCCGGGATCGGAGCGATGATGCGGATCGAGAGCGCTCGCAGCGCGAGCGCGAGGTCGTCCGCGAGGTTCGTGATGCGGTTGACCTTCACGCCGGGCGCGGGCTCGTACTCGTACATCGTGATGACGGGCCCGGGGTGGACCGTCACGACGCGGCCCGCCACGCCGAAGTCCTGGAGCTTCTTCTCCAGGATGCGCGAGTTCATGATGAGGCTGTCGCGGTCGTAGCTGCGGCCTCCGTCCGGCGGGCGCTGGAAGATCTCGACGTCGGGCAGCTGATAGGGTCCGCCGCCCGCCGCCTCGGCGAACGTGAACTCCTCCTGCTCGGGCTCCGCGGGCTTGCTGCGGCGGTGGTCGACGATGTCCGGCGCCCCGCGCCGGCGTGCGGCGGGCGCGCGTCCCGTCTCCGCCGCGAGCGCCCCGGGGCGCGCGGTCTCGGGCGGCTCGAGCTGCGCGGCCGGCTCGCCCTCCCCGGAGAGCTCGGGACGCAGCTTCGCGACGCGCGCGCGGCGCGCACGGCGGCGCCACCAGATCGCGGTGCCCTCGACGCCGCCGTGCAGCGCGCCGCCCGCCGCGTGGAGCGCGAGCGCGGCGCGCCGGCCCCCGCTCGAGGCGCCGCGCGCGGCGAGCCGCCCGGTCGCTGCCGCCCCCGCGCCCGCCGCCGCGAGCGCCGCGCCGGGCGCGATCCCGAGGACGCCGAGGCAGGCGACGGCGAGGAGCAGCACGTTCAGCGCGAGCGCTCCCCAGGCGTGCAGCAGCGCACCCTCGAGCGAGGCGAGCAGCGCGCCGAGGTCACCGCCGTCGCTGCCGTCGAACCGCGCCGGGGCCAGCCCGCCGAGCAGCACGGGCAGCGTCGCGAGCACGGCGACGAGCAGCCCCGTCGCCGCCCAGAAGCGCGCGGGCAGCGCGAGCCCGCGCCCGCCGAGCAGCCAGCGCAGGCCGAGCAGTCCGAGCGCCGGCACCGCGACGAACGCGCCGACCCCGAACGCCGAGCGCAGCAGCGACGCGAACGTCGCGCCGAGCGGGCCGGCGGCGTTTCGCACGGGGCCGAGCCGGAACGGCGCGTCGGCGGGGTCGTAGCTGGCGAGCGCGATGCCGGCGATGAGCGCCGACGCGAGCGCCAGGAGCCCGGACGCTTCGCGCAGCCATCGTCGGCGTCGATCGTGGACCGGTCGCGCATCGCGCGAGCGGCGTCTGGCGGACCCCACGTCCCCTCACCCCCCGGGACGGGCAACGCGCGCAGGGTACCGGCGCCGCGAACGACGCGTCAAGGAGACCGCGGCGTCACGGCGACTCGGGCCGCTGGAGCTCGGGGTCGTAGCCCGCCTGGATCGCGTCGCGCACGGCGAGCTTGAGCGCCTCGCGCTCGTCGTGCCCGTACGCGGTGGTCTCGATGGGCTTGCCGTAGCGCACCTTCATGTGGCCGCTCTCGACGCGCAGAGAGCGTTTGGGCGTCAGATGCTGCGAGCCCGACACCGTCACCGGGACGATCGGGACCCCGGCTTCGAGCGCGAGGTGGAAGCCGCCGCTCTTGAACTCGCGCAGCGCCCCGGTCTCGCTGCGCGTGCCCTCCGGGAAGATGATGACGCTCGTCCCGTCGCGGATGCGCTTCGCCGCGCGGCGCAGGCTCGCGATCGCCTTGTCGCGGCGGCCGCGGTCCACGATCACGTGGCCGCCGAGCCAGATGGCCCAGCCGAAGAGCGGGATCCAGGTCAGCTCGCGCTTGGCGACGAAGCGCCAGCGCACCGGCAGCGTGAGCGCGAGCGCGCCCACGTCGAAGACGCTCTGGTGATTGCTCATGAAGACATAGGAGCGGCGTGAATCGACGTTCTCGAGCCCCGCGGCGTCGACCGAGATGCCGCACGTCCAGAAGATCCAGCGCAGCCACTGCCGGCCGATCCAGATCACGCCTTCACCGCTGCGGTCGAAGAGCGGCACGATGCAGGCCGGCACGCCCCACACGACCGTGTAGAGCACGATCAAGAGGTAGCGGACGACGTAGGTCACCTCACTCGATGCTACGTCCGGCCCGCGCGCCGGCAAGTCGGCGCTTGACGCTGCCCGGGCGGCGGAGGATCATGCGGCGTCTCGCCCCGTTCCACCGACGGAGATCCCCTCATGGCAAGCGTCAACAAGGTCATCCTGGTCGGCAACCTCGGCCGCGACCCCGAGATCCGCTACACGCCGAGCGGGCAGGCGGTCGCGAACTTCACGCTCGCGACGAGCGAGAACTTCACCAACCGGGAGGGCAAGCGCGAGGAGCGCACCGAGTGGCACCGCATCGTGGTCTGGGGCAAGACCGCCGAGCTGTGCACGCAGTACCTGGCGAAGGGCCGCTCGGTCTACATCGAGGGCCGCCTCCAGACGCGCGAGTGGGAGGACAAGGAGGGCCAGAAGCGGCGGACGACCGAGGTCGTCGCGCAGTCGGTCCAGTTCCTCGGCGGGCCGCGCGGCGCCGGCGGCGGTACGGGCGGCGGCGCGCCGCGGGACGGCGGCGGCTTCGGCGGCGGCGACGAGAGCCCGCCTCCGCAGGGCGACGACATCCCGTTCTGACCCACGCCGCGCGCCCGAGCGGGCGCGGCCGGTCAGGCTACGTCGGGCGCAGCGCGCAGGCGCGACACGAGCGCGTTGATTCGCGCGCGGTCGGCGTCCGTCAGGCCCTCGAACTCGATGCCCATGCCGATCGGGTTGCCGCCCGGACCCGTGGAGATCCACGCCACCCGGCCCGAGACGCGCAGCGTCTCGCGCGTGCCGGGCAGGCGGAAGCGCAGGTGGACGGCGGAGTCGAGCGGCGCCGGGGCGTCGGTCTCGATGAACACGCCGCCCTCGTTGATGTTGCGCGTGAAGTCCGAGAAGAGCGCGTCGACGGTCGCGTACTCGATCCGCACGACGATCGGCGCGCGCGAAGAGCGGCGCCGCTCGACGATGGTGCGCACGTCCTCGCGCGACTCCATCTCCTCGGTCGACTTCGTCCGCACGGGCTCTCCGGAGCGCTCCGGCTCCGGAGGGGTCATCGTCCGGACGGAGCGGCGACCTGAGCCGGCTCGGCCGGTCCGAAGGCGCCCTCCTCCCGCAGGCTCACGAAGCCCTGCTCGGCCACGACGACGTGGTCGAGCACCGGGATCCCGAGCAGCTCGCCGGCGGCCGCGAGACGCAGCGTGATGTCGCGGTCCTCGCGGCTCGGCGTCGGGTCGCCGCTCGGGTGGTTGTGGACGAGCACCACCGCCGCCGCCGGCTCGCGCAGCGCCGGGCCGAACACCTCGCGCGGGTGGACGAGGCTCGCGGTCAGCGTGCCGAGCGACGTGACGACAGGCCGGATGACGCGGTGGCGCCCGTCGAGCAGCACCACCACGAACCGCTCGCACGGCGCGTCGCGCAGATGCGGATAGAAGTGGCGGTGCACGTCGGCGGGGCTGCGGATGGCGTCGCCCGGGCGCAGCCGCCCGCTCGCGAGGCGGCGCGCCAGCTCGAGGGCCGCAACGAGGCTTGCACCCTTCGCGACGCCGACCCCGCGCTCGCGGCGCAGCTCGGCGGGCGCGGTGCGCGCGAGGGCGCGCAGGCCGCCGACCCGACGCAGCAGCGCCTGCGCGACGTCGCGCGCGGAGCGGCCCGCGCCGCCCGTTCGCAGGAGGAGCGCCACGAGCTCGGCGTCCGAGAGCGACTCGGGTCCGAGCGCCTCGAGGCGCTCGCGCGGAGCGTCGGTGCCGCCGGCGGAAGGGGCGGCGACGGAGATGCGTCTCACGGAGGCTCCACCGGGACCGGTGGGGCGAGGACCTGGGGGCGGCGCGCTCAGCGCGCGGCGAGGCACGAGCGCTCGGCGCCCTCCGCGGCGTCCATCGCGGCGTCGAAGCGGGCCGAGTCGAGCTCGGGGGCGACGAGGCCTCGCAGCGTCGCGCGCTGCTGCTCGGGGCTCTCGACCCGTGCGACGAACGTGCGCAGCAGCGCCAGGTAGCCGACGGCCTCGGCGGGCTGGGAGAGCGCCGCCGAGAGCTCGATCGCGCTCGCGGAGTCGAAGCTCGAGCCGTCGAGCAGCGCGACGCGCCCGCCCGACACCTCGCCGAGTCGCTTCATCGCCGCGCGCAGGTAGGGATCGGTGAAGGAGCCGCGCGGCGCGAGCGCCCGCGCGAGCGCGGCCGCGTCGAGCCGCTCGCGCAGCACCGCGTCGAAGCGGCCTGCGCAGCCGGAGACGTCGCCGGCGGTGATCGAGGCGAGCGCGCCGCGCGCGTGCGCGACGGCCGCGGCGCCGCCGTCGGTCGGTACGAGCTCCACGGAATAGACGTAGAGGTTGCGCAGGTCGTCGCGCGCCTGGCGCGAGCGCAGCTGCCAGGGCGCGTCGCGGCCCACGCGGACGTTCGCCGGCAGCCGGACGCGCACGAGCAGGTCCTCGCCGAGCTGGAGCGCCTCGACCTTGTCGACCAGGGGGCTGCGCATCCCGTCGAGGTCGACGCCGGGCTGGAGCGCCGTCTCCGAGAGGATCACCCGGAAGCCGCCCTCCTGCTCCTGCACGCGGACGGTGGGCGCCTCCTTCGTGAGGAAGCTGAGCGCAGCGCGGCCGGCGAGGTAGGTGTGCGCCGCTCCGTCGAGCCGGTTCGGCAGCGGCTCGAGGTCGATGTGGACCGATTTCTGGCTCGACGCGATGCGCACCGAGACCTCGCGGGCGCGGTGGCCGTCGAGGAACGCGCGGATGTTGACCGCGTCGCGGGGGCCGGCCTCGGAGCGCTTCGGCAGCTCGACCCGCACGGGCGCGGTGGCTTGCTCGTAGCGCTTCTGGAAGTTCGAGCGGACGTAGAAGAGGTCGAGCACGGCGTTGGGCGGCGTCGTGGTGACGTCGATGTAGCGCGCGCCGTAGTTGTGCTCGGGGCGCAGGAACCCGAACAGGGTGCGCGCGCGCCAGCTCGCGCGGTCGTCCGGGACGAGCCGGACGGTGGTGGCGGCGGCGTGGGCAGTCAGCGCGGCGCCCGCGCTGAGGGCGGCGAGGAGGAGGAGCCGGAGCGGGCGCACGCGTCCTCTCGAAACAGGGGGTGGAGCGGAGGGGGAGGCTACCGCTCTCCTGACCCGCGGATCAACGCCCCATCCAGCCCGCCCGCACGAGGCCGCCCTGGTGGAAGTGGCGCGCCATCCGGGTCGCGCGCGGGTCGCGCGAGCTCTCGAGGTTCCGGCTCACGAGGTGCGCCGAGCCCGACTGCCGCGCGAACTCGGAGACGCGCTGCAGCCACGGCCTGCGCGCCGCCACCGGCAGGCGGTCGAGCTCCTGCACGAAGTCGCGGCCGTCCTCGAGCGCGAGCGCGACGAACCAGGAGTACCAGGGAGCGCACGCGTCGGCGGCGGCGCGGCCGTCGACGCAGCTCGCGATCGGCGGCAGGGCCCGGGCGCGGCCCGGAGCGAACGAGACGGCGGCGGGCCGGGTGGCAGGCCCGCGCAAGGCGGGCTGGCGCGTCGCCGGCTGGCGGCTCGCGACGACGACGGTGGGGAGCAGCGCCTCGCGCAGGGCCTCCGGCTGCCCGGCCGGGTCGATCCCGCCGAGCCAGGCGATCGCGCCGATCCCCGCCACGACGGCGAACGGGGCGACCCACGAGAGGCCTCCGCGCCCGTCGAGCGAGCGCCAGCGCAGCCGCGGCGGGCGGCCTTCCCCGGCCCGCAGCCGCGTGACGACGACCTGCGCGAGGTCGCGCTCCGGCTCCGCGCCGCCGAGCTCGCGCAACGCGCGCACCGCGCGCTGGAGCGCGCGCAGCTCGGCGCTGCACTCGGCGCAGCCGTCGAGGTGGCTGCGCAACCGGCCCTCGTCGCGTTCGGTGAGATCGCCCTCGAGGTACTCGCTCAGCCGAGCGCGCGTCGTGCGGCAGCTCATCGCGGGCGGCCCGGCTCGTGCTCGGTGGCGTCGACGAAGGTGCGCAGCCGCTCGCGCAGCGCGTGGCGCGCGCGGTGGATGCGCGACTTCACGGTCCCCTCGGCCACCTGGAGCACCGCGGCGACCTCGGCGTAGGCGAGACCCTCGATGTCGAACAGGACGAGCGGGACGCGCAGGTGCGCGGGCAAGGTTCCGATGGCGCGCTGCACCTGCGCCTGGATCTGGCCGCCCGCGGCGGCGTCCTCGGGGCCGCGCGGCCCCTGCGGCAGGTCCTCGCCCGCCTCCTGGCGGCGCTCGAGCGCCTCGCGGCGCGCGCGGCGGCGCCCGAGGCTGCGGCGCCGATTGAGCGCCGCGTTCACCGCGACGCGGTAGAGGAAGGTGGAGAAGCGCGACTGGCTGCGGAAGCGATGTCCGTGGCGGTGGAGGTTGAGGAAGGTCTCCTGGGCCACGTCCTCGGCTTCCTGGACGTTGCCCAGCATCCGCAGCAGCAGGCCGAACACGCGGCGCTGGTGGCGGCGGATCAGCGTCTCGAAGGCGGCGAGGTCGCCGCCCTGCCAGCGCGTGACCAGCTCGCGGTCGGGATCGATCGCGGCCGCGTCGACGGCCGCACCCGGCAGCGCCGGGGCCTTGTTCCAGAGCGGTTGTGTCACCGATGCCACGCCCGCACCAGACACCGGGGGTTCGAGGCCGGTTCACGGCTCCCCACGGGGCGACCTGGCTGCGGACGCTCCCTCCTTCGTGGCTCAGACGCGGACGCGGGCCCGGTATTCGACCGGACCCGGCATTCAACCAGACCTGTATGAACGTCTGGTGGAGAGTCTAGGAAATCTACGGCTCGTCGGGCCGGCGCCAGTGGCCGCTCTTGCCGCCCCGCTTCTCGACGAGCCGCACCCGCTCGATCGAGAGCCCGCGGTCGACGCCCTTGCACATGTCGTAGAGCGTGAGCGCTGCGGCGGCCGCGGCCACCAGCGCCTCCATCTCGACGCCGGTGCGGGCGTGCGCGCGCGCGCGCGCCTCGATGCGCAGCCGCGCGCCGCCGCTCGCCCCCGGGTCCGGTTCGAAGGCGAGCTCCACGGCGTCGAGCGGCACCTGGTGGGCGAGCGGGATCCACTCGGGCGTGCGCTTCGCGGCCTGGATCCCGGCGATGCGGGCCGTCGCGAGCACGTCGCCCTTGGGCAGCCGCCCGGCGACGATGCGCTCGAGCGTCTCGCGCTCCATGCGCAGCTCCGCGCGGGCGACGCAGACGCGCTCGCTGACCGCCTTCTCGCCCACGTCCACCATGCGCGCGCGGCCCTCGGCGTCGACATGCGTGAGGAGCTCCGGCTCGGTCACCGGCTTCTGGCCGTCTCTCGCCGCGCCGGCGCGCCCCGGGGCGTCGAGGTCCGTGTGACGGTCGCCTTCGCTCACGCCGACGCCGCCGCGGCGCCGCGACCGGGCGCCCACTCGTCGCGCAGCGCGGTGCGCTCGAGGAACGCGAGCACGTCGGCGAACACCTGCTCGTGCTCGGGCTCGTTGAAGATCTCGTGCCGCAGGCCCGGGTAGGGACGGAAGCTCGAGCCCGGGACCTGGAGGCCGCCGTGGAACGCGGCGCTCCCTTCGACGGGGCACATCGGATCGTCGACCCCGTGGAGGACGAGGACCGGCACCTGGATCTCGAAGGCGCGCGCGGCGGCGCGCGGAACGGCGGCGAGGATCTCGGCGCCGAGCCCCGCGGTCATGGTGCGCTCGACGAGCGGGTCCTCGACGTAGCGTCGCACCACCTCCTCGTCGCGCGAGAGGCCCGCCGGGTCGAGTCCGCTGCCGAGCGCGAGGCGCGGCCAGACGAAGCGCAGCGTGCGGGCCGCGAGCTTGCGCGCGCGCGAGACGCCGGGCCCGAGCGCGAGCACGGGACCGGAGAGCACGGCGCCGGCCAGCGGCGGCCGGCGGTCGGAGAGGTAGGAGGCGACGACGAGGCCGCCCATGCTGTGGCCGACGAGGACGAGCGGGAGCTCGGAATGCTCGGCGCGGACGCGCTCGAGCACGCGGTCGAGGTCGTCGAGGTAGTCGCCGAAGCGGTCGACGTGGCAGCGCGGGCCTTCGGAGCGCCCGTGGCCGCGCTGGTCGTAGCCGTGCACCGCGCAGCCGCGCCGCGCGAACCAGGCGCCGAAGTGCTCGTAGCGGCCGCTGTGCTCCGCGTAGCCGTGGACGAGCGCGAGGACGGCGCGCGGAGCGGGCGGGAGCCAGGCGCGTTGGAACAGGAGCGGGGCGCGCCCCGCGGCGCCGGCGCCGCGCAGGTGGAGCTCGACCCGACGGATCGGCGGACCTCCCGGGGCGGCCACGCCCGGCAGGGTGACAGAACAGCTAGGACGAGGCGAGCTGGCGCAGCTTCGCGCGCGCGGCCTGCACGCGGGCCAGGTAGGCGCCGTCGCGGATGTCCGAGCCCCAGAAGTAGGCGGAGACGCCGTCGGCCTCGCCGAGGCGACGGATGTTGTCGGCGAGGATGAGGCAGCCGGCTTCGATGTTCGTCTCGATCGTCGAGAGGTTCCCGACCATCCCGAGCGGTCGGACCATGTACGGCATCACCTGCATGAGGCCGCGGGCGCCCTTCGGGCTCACCGCCCAGGGGCGGGCGCCGCTCTCGACGAGCAGGATCGCGGCCACGAGGTCGGGTGCGAGCGCGTACTTGGTCCCGTAGCGGACGACGGCCTCCGCGATCCGGTGGAGCTCGCCGTCCGAGAGCATCGGGTTCGCGCGCCGCAGGACGTCCTTCATCCGGGCCGCGGCGCCCGGAGCGGGCTCGGCCAGGCCGGCCGGCGCGGCCGCCACATGGGGCAGCGAGGGGGCGGGCGCACCAGAGTCGAGCGCCAGGCCAGTAGCCAGGACGACGAGGAGCCAGGCGCGCCGCCGCGGGAGCGGCGAGCGGCGCAGAGCGCGGGCAGCGGGTCGGTCCATGCTCGGTGGGTCCCGTCCCCCCTTTTCGGGGTGTCGTCTCCCCGCGGGCGCAGCTGTCGCGCTGCGGGGGAGGCTCCTGCTGGCTGGCGGAGCCGCGGGCCCGCTCGTGGGCGGGCCGATCGGGAGGGCAGCCTACCGGAGCCGGACCCTTCCCGCCATCCGATCGGCGCCCCGCGGGGGCTGCCAGAAGGCTGCCGGCGGGCCGGGCGCCGGGTCGCTCCGCCCGCCCTCGTCACCCGAGCGCCTCCGGCGTCACGTGAGCTTCGCGGGTGTTTGGATTGACCCTCACTTTTCACGGGTGATAGCATCGGCGACGCTCGGGTTGCGGGAAGGCACCCCCAGGCAACACGCGACCGTCGCTTCGTCCCCGCGATCGGTGCGTCGCGATGCCGCAGGAGCAGGACGCTTACTTGCAGACCGACGCGCGCCGAGACCGCAAGCTGCCTTTCGACACGGCTGCTGCGCTTCCGTTGATCCAGGCCCTCGCGGGCCTGCACGACTCGGTGATCCTGCTCGATCCGCAAGGCCGGGTGGTGTGGATGACGGCGCACCTGGGCGAGCGCTGCGGCGGCGCCGAGCGCTTCGTCGGCAAGTGCTGGAGCGAGCTGCTGGCCGACGGCACGGCCGGGCGCCGGTTGGCGCAAGCGCTCTGTACGACCGGCCGTCTGAGCCGGGAGCCCGTCGAGCTCGTCGGCGTCGACGGTCGCGCGATCCAGGCGACGGTGTCGGCGGCGCGCCTCGGGAGCGAGGTCGACGCGTGCCCGGTCGTCGCGATCTTGCGCATCGGGGGCGAGCGGCTCGAGCACGAGCTCGAGGCGAACCTCGCCACCGCGCGCAGCTTCCTCGACACGTGCCCCGACGGCGTCGTCGTCGTCGACGCGAGCCGCTTCATCGCGTACGCCAACCCGGCGATCGAGGACGTGATCGGCTACCGCCCCGACGAGCTCGTCGACCGCCCGCTCGCGCTCTTCGTCGGCGGCGACCAGGACCTCGAGCGCATAGCCGCGGCGCTCCGGGAGGAGAACCCGGTGCGCAACCAGGACCTCGAGGTGCGCCGCAGCGACGGCAGCGCGGTGTGCGTCTCGGTGTCCGCGAGCCTGTTGCGCGTTCCGGACGGCCGCTCGGTCGGCGCGGTCGCGTACCTGCGCGACGTCACGCAGCGGCGCCGCGACGAGGACGCGCTCGCCCGCAAGAACTCCGAGCTCGAGCACTACGTGCACGCCGTCTCGCACGACCTGCGCTCGCCGCTGGTCTCGCTGCTCGGCTTCTCGCGGCTGTTGCGCGACGACTACGGCGCTCGGCTCGACGCGAAGGGGCTCCACTTCCTCGAGCGCGTCGAGCAGGCCGGGCGCACGATGGAGTCGCTGATCGCGGACCTGCTCGAGCTCTCGCGCATCGGGCGCTCCGGCCACGCGCGCTCGCGGGTGAACCCGCGCGGGGTGCTGTTACAGCTCCACGCGGAGCTCAAGCCCCGGCTCGACGCCCAGAGCGTGTCGCTCGTCATCCCAGAGGATCTGCCGGGCGTCGTGTGCGACCGGACCCGCCTCTACCAGCTCTTCAGCAACCTCGTCGGCAACGCGCTCGACCACATGGGCAACGGGCGCCAGGGTCGGATCGAGGTCGAGGTCAACGAGGAGTTCGACCACCACTTGATCGCGGTGCGCGACGACGGCCGCGGCATCGCGCCCGAGCACCACGAGCGCATCTTCGAGGCCTTCCAGAGCCTCGGACCGCGTCGCGACGGCAGCCGCGGCACCGGCATGGGTCTCGCGATCGTGCGCAAGATCGCCGAGGCCCAGGGCGGCCGCGCCTGGGTGGAGAGCGAGCCCGGCCGCGGCGCCTGCTTCAAGGTGCTCCTCCCGAACGCCTAGGCCTCGCGAGCGGGCGTGCGGCCCGGGCCGCGCTTCGTCACCCTCAGGCCGCCCGGAGGGGTGATGTACCCGATCCTCTGGGAGCCCTTCGGCTTCCCGATCTCCAGCTTCGGCGTGATGATGGCGCTCGGCTTCCTGGCCGCGACGTGGATCACCGCCCGCCACATGGAGGAGGAGGGGCTCGACCCCGACCTGTCTACCTCGATGCTGCTCTGGTGCATGCTGGGCGGCGTCGCGGGAGCCAAGCTCTACTACGCGGTCGACGTCAACCTGCGCACGGGCGCCCCCATCGCCGAGCTGATCTTCTCGCGCGACGGCATCACGTGGTACGGCGGGCTGATCGGCGGGACGCTGGCCGCGATCGTGGGCTGCCGGCGCAGCGGCATCCCGGTGCGGCTCTACTCGCAGTGCGTGTGCACGGGGGCCGCGGTCGGCCAGGCGATCGGGCGCGTCGGCTGCTTCCTCGTCGGCGACGACTACGGCCGCCCGACGGACGGCCCGCTCGGCATCGCGTTTCCCCGGGGCGCGCCGCCCACGCTGGACCCCGTCCACCCGACCCAGATCTACGAGGCGGTGTGGCTCGTCGCCGTGGCGGGCTGGCTCTGGAGCCGACGGCGGCGCAGCCCGTTCCTCTTCGGCGAGTACCTCGCGCTCAACGGCCTCGGCCGCTTCTTCATCGAGATCCTGCGCGTGAACCCGCGCGTCGCGCTCGGCCTCACGGAGCCCCAGTGGATCGCGCTCGGGCTGATCGTCTTCGGGGTGGGAGGTCTCGTCTACTTCCGCGGCCGGCCGCTTCCGGCGCCCACGCCGGAGGCCGCCGCGGACGCGGCCGCGGGGAACGCGGGCGCGCGCCTGCGCGAGCGGCCCGCCCGAGAGGAGCGCTGATGGAGGCGGAGCGGCGCAGCGCCGACACGCGCAACAAGATCCTCGAGGTCGCAGAGCGCGAGTTCGCCGCGCGCGGCTACGACGGCGCGCACCTCCAGCACATCGCCTCCCAGGTCGGGGTCCAGAAGACGGCGCTCTATTACTACTTCGCGAGCAAGGGCGCGCTGTACGAGGCGGTCCTCGTGCGCATGCTCGAGACCTTCGACGGCGCGGTGCGCGACGCGCTCGAGCGCGGCGCGGGGGGCCACGCGGAGCGCATGGAGCGCCTGCTCGACGGCCTGAACGACCTCCTCGCCGAGCGCCCCTACTACTCGAAGATCCTGATCCGCATCTTCGTCGACCCGCCGCCCGTCGAGGCGGGGCGCGTCGTGCCGCTCGTGCAGCGGGTCGTCGGCCGCGTGCTGGTCTTCTACCGCGAAGGCGCCGAGGCCGGCGCCTTCGTCGAGCAGTCGGCGCGCCACGCCTTCCAGAGCGTCCTCGGCGCCATCGTCTTCCACTACGCGAGCGGCGGCTTCGGGGCCGCCGTGCTCGGCGTCGACGACCTCTTCACGGGTCGCACCGTCGCGTGGCGCCGCGACGAGGCGCGCCGGCTGCTGCTGCGCGGGACGCTGCGCGAGCGACCGGCGCCGGAGGCTTAGGCAGCCGGGGTCGGCGCCGCCGGGGCGTTGCGGAGCCGCGCGGCGTGCGGCCGCAGCTGCTCGACCAGCTCGAGCGCAGCCGGGCGCGCGGCCTCGTCGAGCAGCGGTCCGGCGCGCGCGAGCGCGACGCACGCCTGCTCCGCCAGCGTCGGGTCGCGCGCCTCGCCGCTCTCCCACCAGCGGCGCAGGCCGGCCACCGCGCCCTCGTAGTCGCGCGCGAGGAAGGCCTGCATGCCGAGCGCGTAGTCGCGCAGCGCGGCGAGCTCGCCGCCGGGCTCGAGGCGCGCGTGCGCGAAGGCCTCGGCCGCCTCGCCGAAGTAGCCGCTCGCGAGATACGAGCGTCCCGCCCGTTCGTAGGCGACCTCGCTCGAGCCGTAGACCGCCGCGACCAGCTCGGCGGGCGTCCGTCCGAGCGCTGCGGCGACGTCCGGGCCGCGCTCGACGAGGAGCCGAGCGAGCAGGCCGCTCGCGGAGCGCGAGCGCAGCAGCGCGGCGAGCTCGACGCTCGTCTGCTGCAGCAGGACCTCGGCCTCGTACAGCGCCTCCGAGAGCCGCACGCTGCTCTGCGCGAGGATCTTCTCGAACTCGCGGAAGAGCTCCTCGCCTTCGCTCGTGGAGGCCGCCGCGCGCAGCGCCCTCACCTTGGGCCCGTAGACCGCGTGCTGGTAGAAGCTCTCGCGCAGCTTCATGCACTCGTGGAAGAGCGCGCCGACCGCGAGGTCGAGCAGCGCCTCGCGGCCCACGTCGGCGCCCTCGCCCTCCCGGCGGAACAGCTCGTGGCAGCGCTCCTTGAGCCGGAAGAGCACGGCCTCTTCCCCGTCGCCCACGAGCGCCTTGACCTCGCCGAACTCGAGGCCGCCCGCGCGGTGGAGCGAGGCCACGCGACGCAGAGCGGCGTCGGCCGCGAGGAAGTCGCGCACGATGTCGACGAAGGCCGATTCGCCCGAAGTCGCGTGGGCGCCGCTCATTGCGGCCATTATACGGCGCGCGGACCCGGCGGCGGCGCGCGCCACGCGCCGGCGTTCGCGACGACTCTCGGGTCGCGCTGCTACGCGCGGAAGCGCGACGTCTCGGGCGTGAGGACGAGCTCGGCCGCCTTGTCCGGGTGGACCTGCTTGGCGCGCTCGAACAGCTTCGCCTCTTCCTCGACGTTGTTCGGGTCGGGCACGCAGCAATCGACCGGACACACCTCGGCGCACTGCTCGGTCTCGTGGAACCCGACGCACTCGGTGCACAGCTTGGGGTCGATGACGAACGTCTCTTCGCCCTCGCTGATGGCGTCGTTCGGGCACTCGGGCTCGCACACCCCGCAGTTGATGCACTCCTCGGTGATCATCGTGGCCATCGGCGATGGAGCCCCCTTGCGCGCGGGCGAGGAAGTTAGAGGAGTGTCCGTCGGCGGGCAACGTGCCGTTTCCACGGCGGTTTCCGGGTGACCGGCGGTCAGCCGCGCCCGCCCCGCTTCGGTTGACCCGCCCCCCCGGTCCTCTATCGTCGGCGAGGCGAACAGTTCCGGTCCGCACGGGGAGGCCGCGATGAGCGAGGACGTCGAACGCGAGAGCATGGAGGTCGACGTGCTCTTCGTCGGCGCGGGCCCGGCGACGCTCGCCGGCGCGCTGCACCTGATGCGCCAGGTCGACGCCTGGAACGCCGGCGGGTCCAACGGCCGGCCCAAGCTCGAGAAGCCGTCGGTGCTCGTCATCGAGAAGAGCGCGGAGATCGGCGACCACATGCTCTCGGGCGCGGTCATCAACCCGCGCGCGATCGCCGAGCTCATGCCCGACTTCGTCGAGCAGGGCTTCCCCACCGAGTACGTCTGCACGAACGACATGACGTACGTCTTCACCCCGAAGCGCGCGATCCGGCTGCCGCTGAACCTCCCCATGTTCAAGAAGCGCGGCTACCACGTCGCCTCGCTCAACAGGGTGGCCAAGTGGCTGGCCGGGGCGTGCGAGAAGGCCGGGGTCGACATCTACCCCGGCTTCGCGGGCGACAAGCTCCTGATCGAGGGCGGCCGCGTCGTCGGCGTGCGCATCGGCGACATGGGCGTCGACAAGCACGGCAAGCGCAAGGCGAACTTCCAGCCCGGCATGGACATCCGCGCCAAGGTCACGGTGCTCGGCGAGGGCGTGCGCGGCACGCTGGCGAAGCAGCTCATCACGCACTTCGAGCTCGAGGGCCAGCGGCCGCAGGTCTACGAGACGGGCGTCAAGGAGATCTGGCGCATCCAGCCGGAGAAGCACCGCCCGGGGCGCGTGATCCACGGCATGGTGGTGCACGAGCTCGTGAACGCCTTCGGCGGCATGTGGCTCTACGACATGAAGGACGACCTCGTGTCGTTCGGGTTCATCACGGCGCTCGAGTCGAAGAACCCCTATAACGACCCGCACCTCGTCGCGCAGCGCTTCAAGACGCACCCGTGGATGCGGGAGCTGCTCGAGGGCGCGGAGCTCGTTCGCTACGGCGCCAAGGCCATCCCGATCGGCGGGCTCTACGCGCAGCCGAAGCTCTACGTCGACGGGGCGCTGCTGATCGGCGACGCCGCGGGCTTCTGCAACGCGACGAAGCTGGCCGGCGTCCACATGGCGATGAAGTCCGGCATGCTGGCCGCGGAGACGATCGTCGACGCGCTCGCCGCGGGCGACTTCAGCTCCGTCACGCTCGGCGGCATCACCGAGCGTTACCGGCGCAGCTGGGCCTGGGACGAGCACTGGCACGACCGCAACTTCCACGGCTCCTGGGCGCAGGGCTTCCCGTTCTTCTTCTTGAACGAGCCCGTGCGGATGTATCTGACCGACGGACGCGGCCTCGTCGACATGCCCGAGTGGCACGCGGGCCACGCCGCCTACGCCAAGCTCGCCGAGCTACCGCCCGAGAAGCGCGAGAAGCCGAAGTTCGAGTTCGACGGGAAGCTCACGTTCTCGAAGGAGCACCTGGTCCAGTTCAGCGGCGCGCAGCACGAGGTGGACCAGCCGTCCCATCTCGTCGTGCTCGACACCGACGTCTGCAGCGACCTGTGCTCGGTCGAGTACGGGAACCCGTGCGAGTCGTTCTGCCCGGCGGCGGTCTACGAGATGGTGCCGGACGACGAGTTCCCGGGGCGCAAGAAGCTCTTCATCCACCACGAGAACTGCGTGCACTGCAAGACGTGCGACATCGCCGACCCGTACCAGGTCATCACTTGGACGCCGCCCGAGGGCGGCGAAGGGCCCGACTACACGGGCATGTAGCCCTCGAGGGCGGCCGCCGCCTGGCGCAGCGCGCGGCGGTCCCGCTCGTTCGACGAGACGAGCAGCGCCCGCGCGGGCCCCGATAGCGTCTCGGGGAAGGGCGCGCCGTGCTCGTCTTCGACGCGCGCACCCGCGCACGTCGCGATGAGCGCGCCGATCCGGCCGCGGACGCTCACGCCTTCCGGGCCGCGCGCGACGCGCAGGCCCGCCTGGACGCCGGGAATCAGCGGCGCGACCGCGATCGCTCCGCCGCAGCCGAGCGCGAGGTCGTAGTCGGCCTCGAGCAGCGTCGCGGCGACGGGCTGGGGCAGCTCGGGGGACACGAGCACGCGGCCCGCGCGGGGGGACGCGCGCACGGAGCGCAGCGGGCCGCCCGGGCGCGCGCGGCGGGCCTCGCCGCCGCGCACGGCCTCGAAGTAGAGGCCCTCGCGCGGAAGCGCGACGATGGCCGCCTCGAAGCGGTCGCGCACCGCGAACCCGACCATCACGGCGTACGGGCCCGCGGCCTCGAGGTAGCAGCGCAGCGTGCCGTCGATGGGGTCGATCACGACGCTCTCGGTGGCCTGGTGCGGGAACCTTCCGACGCTCGGGGTGTCTTCTTCCGCGAGCAACGACACCTGCGGGAAGTGCTCGAGGAGCGGCACGAGGATCGCCTCCTGCGCGGCGGTGTCCGCGAGCGTCAGGGCGGCCTTGGCGGCGGTGTCCTCGCCGCCCTTGGGGCGGTTCGGCACGCGTCCCTCGAGCGCGCGGGCGATCGAGGCGGCCTGCCGCACGGCGGGGCCGATCACCGCGAGGAAGCGCTCGGCGCGGGAGGGCATGGCTCGTTCCTCGCGTTCCGCGCCGCGACGCTACCCGAGCCGGGGGGAGGCGCCAGCACGGACGGCCCGGGGCGCGTGCGCGGCGCCTCTTCACCAGGTTGTCACGGAATCCTCACGGTCGAGACGAGGGGTCGTGCGAAGTTCCGCTGCCTTCGGAGCGAAGGGCCGACCTCCGCATCCGTTCCCCGGGGAGCGCCCGGGACAGGAGACTCCATGAAGCGCACCGCGTTCCTGACCGCCGTCCTGCTGGCCGCTCCGGCCGCCGCCCAGGTCGGGGTCGACCCCGCCTTCAAGCCCTACGCGTCCGTGAGCGGCGTGTCCGGCAGCCTCAAGTCGATCGGCTCCGACTCGCTCAACAACCTGATGACGCTCTGGTCCGAGGGCTACCGCGCCAAGTACCCGAGCGTGAAGGTCGAGATCGAGGGCAAGGGTTCCTCCACGGCGCCGCCGGCGCTGATCGAGGGCACCGCGCAGTTCGGCCCGATGTCGCGCCCGATGAAGGGCGCAGAGATCGACGCGTTCGAGAAGAAGTTCGGCTACAAGCCGGCCCAGTTCCGCGTGGCGGTCGACGCGCTCGCCGTGTTCGTGCACAAGGACAACCCGGTGAAGTGCCTCTCGC
This sequence comes from Myxococcota bacterium, assembly GCA_036257215.1. Lineage (GTDB taxonomy): Bacteria > Myxococcota_A > UBA9160 > UBA9160 > UBA6930 > DATAGA01. The sequence goes on along the minus strand of DATAGA010000292.1, from coordinate 623 downwards.
TCCCCCAGCTCGACGCCATCTTCTCGAAGACCCGCAAGGGCGGGAGCGCGACGGAGGTGCGCACGTGGGGCGACGCGGGGCTCGACGGCGCGTGGGCGACGCAGCCCATCTCGCTCTATGGCCGCAACTCGGCGTCCGGCACGTACGGGTACTTCAAGGAGGTGGCGCTCTTCGACGGCGACTACAAGGACAGCGTGAAGGAGCAGCCGGGCTCCTCGACGGTGGTCCAGGGCGTCGCCTCCGACCGCTTCGGCATCGGCTACTCGGGGGTCGGCTACAAGACGGCGGACGTGCGCGCGGTTCCGATCGCGGCCACCACCGGCGGCACCTGCTTCGAGGCGACCGCAGAGAACGCCTACGCCGGCGACTACCCCATCTCGCGCTTCCTCTACATCTACCTGAACAAGGCGCCGAACGGGGCGCTCGACCCCCTGCGCGCCGAGTTCGTGCGCTACGTCTACTCGAAGGAGGGCCAGGAGGGCGTGGTGAAGGACGGCTACTTCCCGGTGCCCGCGTCGATCGCCGCCGAGGACCGGGGGAAGCTGGGCCTCGAGTAGCGAGGCCGTGGCGGAGCAGGGCGCGCTCGGGGGGGCGCTACCGGGCGAGCGCTCGGCCGCGACGGC
>DATAGA010000273.1:0-12727 GCA_036257215.1 Myxococcota bacterium | reverse complement strand
GAGGCGCGCCGGGCGCTGCGGCGCCGCGCGGCCGCCGCCCGCGTCGAGGCAGTGGCCGCGGCCAGGCTGCGGCCGGGCCCGGAAGGCGGGCGGGCGTGACGATCCCCTTCCGCGCGTCGGACGTCGTCCGCTGGTGCGGCGGCGCGCTGCTCTCGGGTGATGGGGGCACGCGCTTCGACGGCGTTTCGATCGACTCGCGCGCCGTGCGCGCGGGCCAGCTCTTCGTCGCGATCCGCGGCCCGCGCCACGACGCCCACGCGTTCCTCGCCGACGCGGCCCGCGCCCGCGCCGCCGGGCTCCTCGTCTCGCGGGGCGCGAAGCTGCCCCTCGAGGCGGCCGCGCTCCTCGCGATCGCCGTCGACGACACGACGCAGGCGCTTGGCGCCCTCGCCGCCGGTCACCGCGCGGACTTCGAGGGGCCCGTCGTCGCCATCACCGGCAGCAACGGCAAGACGACGACCAAGGAGATGTGCGCGGCGATCTTCGCGAGCGTGGCGCCGTGCCTGCGCACGCGCGGCAACCTCAACAACGAGTTCGGGCTCCCGCTCACCCTGCTCGAGCGCGAGGCGTCGCACCGCAGTGTGGTGGTCGAGCTGGGCATGAACCACCGCGGCGAGATCGCGCGGCTGGCCGAGATCGCGCGCCCGACGGTAGGCGTCCTGACGAACGTCGGGACCGCGCACATCGAGTTCCTCGGCTCGCGCGACGAGATCGCGCGCGAGAAGGGCGACCTGCTCGCGGCGCTCGCGCCGGCGGGCGTCGCCGTCGTGAACGCCGACGACTCGCGCGCGTTGGCCCAGGCCGAACGCACGCGAGCGCGCGTGCTGCGCTTCGGGTTCTCCGAGGCGGCCGACGTGCGCGCCGAGCGCGTCACCTCGCTCGGCGAGCGTGGCTACGCGTTCGACCTCGTGGCGCCGGACGGGCGCCAGGCCGTGCACGTCGCCGGGCTCGGCGAGGCGACCGTCCCGAACGCGCTCGCCGCCGCGGCCGCGGCGCTCGCGGGCGGCTGCAGCGCGCCCGACGTCGCCGCCGGGCTCGCGGCCTATGAGCCGATCGGCGGCCGCATGGAGCGCGTCGCGCTGCCGCGCAACATCATCGTCATCAACGACACCTACAACGCCAACCCGCAGTCGGTCGAGCAGGCGCTGCGCAGCCTCGCGCGCCTGCGCGGGTCCTCGCGCGGGGTCGCAGTGCTCGGCGACATGGGCGAGCTCGGCGAGGCGTCGGAGGCGGCGCACCGCGCCGCCGGCCGCCTCGTGGCCGAGCTCGGCCTCGACTTCCTCTTCGCGCTCGGGCCGCGCGCGGGCGAGACCGCCGACGGCGCGCTCGAGGCGGGCATGGACCCGAGCCGGGTCCACGTCGGAAGCGACCACGAGTCGCTCGGCGCCTCCATCCGCGAGCTCCTGCGCGGCAACGACTGGGTGCTCGTCAAGGGCTCCCGCTCGATGCGGATGGAGCGCGTCGTCGAGGTGCTCGCGCGGGCGGGAGGGGGAGGCTAGATGCTCTACCACCTGCTCTACCCGCTCTCCGGCGAGATCGGTCTGCTGAACGTGTTCCGCTACATCACGTTCCGCACGGCCGCGGCCACGCTGACGGCGCTCTTCCTCTCGTTCCTGCTCGGCCCCCCGCTGATCCGCTTCCTCGACCGCCTGCGCGTCGGCCAGCCGATCCGCGAGATCGGCCCCGACCACCAGAAGAAGGCCGGGACCCCTACGATGGGCGGCCTCCTCATCCTGATCGCGCTCTCCGTGTCGGTGCTGCTCTGGAGCGACTTCTCCGCGCGCGCGGTGTGGATCGCCCTCGGCCTCACGATCGGCTACGGCGCGCTCGGCTTCGTCGACGACTACGCCAAGGTGCGCAAGCGCAATAGCGCCGGCATCAAGGCGCGCACGAAGCTCTTCTGGCAGTTCGCGCTCGCCTTCGGCGTCGCGTGGCTGATCTACACCGACCCCGGCTTCGACAAGGAGCTGGCCGTCCCCTTCTTCAAGGACTTCACCCCGAACCTCGGGCCCTTCTACGTGCCCCTCGCCGCGCTCGTCATCGTGTTCTTCAGCAACGCCGTGAACCTGACCGACGGGCTCGACGGCCTCGCAATCGGGCCCGTGATGATCGTCGCCGGCACGTTCACGATCCTCGCGTACGCGGCCGGCCACGCGGGGATCGCCGACTACCTCGCCATCAAGTTCGTGCCCGACGCCGGTCAGCTCGCGATCTTCTGCGGCGCGCTCGTCGGCGGCGGCATGGGCTTCCTGTGGTTCAACACCTCGCCCGCCCAGGTCTTCATGGGCGACGTCGGCTCGCTCGCGCTCGGCGGCGCGCTCGGCGCCATCGCCGTCGTGATCCGCCAGGAGGTGCTGCTCGGCGTCGTGGGCGGGATCTTCGTCGTGGAGGCGCTCTCGGTGATGCTCCAGGTCGGCTACTTCAAGCTGACCGGCGGGAAGCGCATCTTCCTGATGGCGCCGCTCCACCACCACTTCGAGAAGCTCGGCTGGCCGGAGCAGAAGATCGTCGTCCGCTTCTGGATCGTGGCGGCGGTCCTCGCCCTCGTCGCGCTCTCGTCGCTGAAGCTGCGGTGACCGCCGTGGACGCCGAGCTCCGGGGCGCGCGCGTGCTGGTCCTCGGGCTGGGCATGTCGGGCGTCTCAGCAGCGCGCTTCTGCGCCGGCCGCGGCGCGCGCGTGGTCGCCGCGGAAGAGTCGGCGCGCGAGCTGGACGCGGCGGCGCTCGGGCCCGGCGTGGAGCTGCGCGTGGGCGCGCCCTTCCCCGACCCGGCGGAGTTCGACCTCGTCGTGCCGAGCCCGGGCGTCCCGCGCGCGCGCTACGCCGGCCGCGCGCGCCGCGCGCTCGGCGACGTCGAGCTCGCCTTCCGCTCGCTGCACGTCCCGATCGTGGCCGTGACCGGCACGAACGGGAAGTCGACCACCGTGCGGCTCGTCGAGGCGATGCTGCGCGCGGCGGGCCTGCGCGCCGAGGCGGCCGGCAACGTCGGCGTGCCCGCGCTCGACCTCGTCGGCCGGCCGCTCGACGTCGCGGTGCTCGAGGTCTCGAGCTTCCAGCTCGAGGCCGTCGAGCTCTTCCGGCCGCGGGTCGGCGTCGTGCTCAACGTGACCGACGACCACTTCGACCGGCACGCGAGCCTCGAGGCGTACGCGGCCGCCAAGGCGCGCCTGTTCGAGCGCCAGCAGCCGGACGACGTCGCGATCGCGAACGGCGACGACCCGCTCGCGCGCAAGGTGGCCGCCGCCGGACGCGGCCGCCTCGCGCTCTTCCAGCGCGTGGGCCCCGTCGCGGAGGGCGCGTGGTGGGAAGGCGACGCCATCGCCCTGGCCGAAGCCGGTGCGCTGGAGCGCCTGCCGCTCGACGACGTCGCCGGCGCGCCGCTGCCGCCGCGCGAGAACGTCCTCGCCGCGCTCCTCGCCGCGCGCGCGGCCGGCGCGGACCCGCGGCGCGCGCTCCGCGCGCTCGTCGACTTCGCCGGGCTCCCGCACCGGCTCGAGCGCGTGGCCGTGCGCGACGGGGTCGCATTCGTCGACGACTCGAAGGCGACGAACCCGGGCGCGGCCGAGTTCGCCCTCGACGCGCAGCGCGCGCCGGTCGTGTGGATCGCCGGCGGGCGCGACAAGGAGCTCTCCTTCGACGCGCTCGCCGAGAGCGCGCGCGGGCGCGTGCGCCGCGCGCTGCTCGTGGGCGAGGCCGCCGGGAAGCTCGCGCGCGCCCTCGAGGGCCGCGTGCCGTACGAGGTCGCGGGCACGGTCGAGGCCGCGGTGCGACGCGCGGCGGAGGTCGCGCTGCCCGGGGACGTCGTCCTCCTCGCGCCGGCGTGCGCCAGCTTCGACCAGTTCAAGAGCTACGCGGAGCGCGGCGAGCGCTTCCGCGCCGCGGTGCTCGCGCTCGGGGGGGAGGAGCGGCCATGAATCGGGCGATCGGTCGCGGCGCGGACCGGCGGCGCGTGGAGCGCCCGCCGCGCGAGGGGCCGCGCGCGCGCGAGGTCGGCCTCGACGGGGGCGTGATCTCGGCAGCCCTGCTCCTCGCGGGCATCGGCGCCGTCATGATCTTCAGCATCACGGCGCCGAAGGCGTCGCCCGACGACGTCCTCCCGCCGTTCTTCCTGCGCCAGGGCGAGGCGCTGCTCGCCGGGGTCGTGCTCGCGGGCCTCGCCGCCGCGCTGCCGCTGCGGGTCTGGCACGCCCTCGCGCTCCCGCTCTGGGGCGCGACCGCGCTCTCGCTGGTCGCGGTCCTCTTCGTCGGCATCGAGACGAACGGCGCCCGGCGCTGGCTCGGCGTCGAGTCCGCGGGGCTCGTGCTCCAGCCCGGCGAGTTCGCGAAGTTCACGAGCGTCCTCGCCGCGTCGGCGCTCCTGGCGCGGCGCGACGCGCGCAGCGGCGTGGCGCCGCTGCGAATCCTCGCCGCGCTCGGGCTCGCGGCCGTGCCGGCCGGCCTCCTTCTGCTCCAGCCCGACCTCGGCAACGCGGTGCTGCTCTGCGCCCTCGTCGGGCTCGTGCTGTTCGTGGCCGGCGTGAGCCTGCGCCTCCTCGTCGCGCCGGCCGTGCTCGGCGCGGTCGGCATCGCGGCCTACGTCGCCGCCAATCCCTACGCGCTGAACCGCGTGATCGGCTTCCTGCATCCCTGGGCGACCGCGCACTCCCAGGGCTACCAGCTGGTCCAGTCCTTCGTCGCCTTCGGCCGCGGCGGCTTCTTCGGGGTCGGCGTGGGCGGCGGGATGCAGAAGCTCCACTACCTGCCGGAGGCCCACACGGACTTCGTGCTCGCGGTGGTGGCGGAGGAGCTCGGCCTCGCCGGCGTGCTGGTCGTGCTCGGCGCGTTCGCGGCGCTCCTCGTCGCGGGGGTGCGGATCGCGCTGCGCGCGCGCCAGCGCTTCGCCATGCTGCTCGCCTTCGGCATGACGGCACTCCTCGTCGTGCCGGCCGTGCTCAACGGCGCCGTCGTGATGGGGCTCGTGCCGACGAAGGGCCTCACGCTGCCCTTCCTCTCGTACGGGCGCTCGTCCGTCCTCGCCTCCTGCCTTGCGCTCGGCGTCGTGCTGGGCATCGGGCGGCGCGAGGCGCGGCCCGGGACGCCGGCCATCGGGAAGGCCTCGCCGCGGGGTGTCGTGCCGTGAGCGCAGCGGCGGCGCGCACGCGCTGGGTGATCGCGGGCGGCGGCACCGGCGGCCACGTGACTCCCGCGCTCGCGCTCGGCCAGGCGGCGCGCGCGGCCGGCGACGACTGCCTCTTCATCGGCGCCGAGCGCGGCCTCGAGCGGCGGCTCGTACCCGAGGCCGGCTTCGAGCTGCTGACGCTCGGAGCGCGCCCGCTGGTCGGCCGCAGCCCGGGCGAGCGCGTCGCCGCGCTCGCCGCGCTCGGCACGTCGACGCTGCGCGCCGCGCGCGCGCTGCGCGAGTTCCGCGCCGATCTCGTGCTCTCGGTCGGGGGCTACGCCGCCGTGCCGGTCACGCTGGCCGCGGTGCTGCTGCGCCGCCCGCTCGCACTGCTCGAGGCGAACGCCCGTCCCGGCGCCGCGAACCGCCTCGTCGCCCGCCGCGCGCGGGTCCTCTTCGTCGAGTTCGAGGCGGCGGGCCGCGCGCTGACCGGCCGCGCCGCGGACGCGCGCGTGCGGGTCACGGGCCTCCCGCTGCGGCGCGAGCTCGTCGCGGCCTTCGCCGGCGCGCCGCCTCCGCGCGCGCCGACCCCGCCCTTCCGCATCTTCGTGTTCGGCGGCAGCCAGGGCGCGCGCCAGATCAACGACGCCGTGCTCGCGCTGCTTCCGCGCCTCGACCCGGCGCGCTTCTCGTTCGTCCACCAGACGGGCGAGTCGGACCGCGAGCGGGTCGCGGCGGGCTACGCCGCCGCGGGCGTGCGCGGGACCGTCGTCGCGTTCGAGCGCGACATGGCCTCGCGCTACCGCGACGCCGACCTCGTCGTGTGCCGCGCGGGCGCCATGACGCTGGCCGAGCTCGCGCTCGCCGGACGCGCCGCGCTGCTCGTCCCCCTCACGCACACGGGCGGCGGCGAGCAGCTCGAGAACGCGCGCGAGCGCGAGCGGGCCGGCGCCGCCGAGGTGATCGATCCGGCGCGCGACACGGGCGAGGCGCTGCTCGAGTCGCTCGAGAAGCTCGTCGCCGACCCGGCGCGGCTCCTTGCGATGGGCGCGGCCGCGGCGCGGCTCGCGCGGCCGGACGCCGCGGAGCGCATCCTGGCCGAGTGCCGGGCGCTCCTCGCCGGGCCGCGGGAGGGCCGTCGGTGACGCGCCTCCTCGCCCGCGTGCGCCGCGTCCACTTCGTCGGGATCGGCGGCGCCGGCATGTGCGGGCTCGCGGAGATCCTGCACGACCTCGGCTGCCGCGTCTCCGGCTCGGACCTCGCGGGCGGCGCCAGCGTCGAGCGGCTGCGCGGGCTCGGCGTCGCGGTCGCCGACGGTCACGCGGCCGGCCACGTGGCCGACGCCGACGTCGTGGTCGTCTCGAGCGCGATCCGCCCCGGCAACCCCGAGGTCGCCGAGGCCGAGCGGCGCCGCATCCCCGTGATCCCGCGCGGCGAGATGCTCGCCGAGATCATGCGCATGAAGGAAGGCATCGCAGTCGCCGGCAGCCACGGCAAGACGACGACGACCTCGCTCGTCGCCCACGTCCTCGACGCCGCGGGCCTCGACCCGACCGCCGTGGTCGGCGGCCGCGTGCGCGGGAGCGGCGGCGACCCGGCGGCGGGCGCGACCGGGGCCCGGCTCGGGCGCGGCGAGCTCCTCGTCGCCGAGTCCGACGAGAGCGACGGCTCCTTCCTGCGGCTCGCGCCGGTGATCGCGGTGGTGACGAACGTCGAGCCCGAGCACCTCGACCACTGGGGCTCCTACGAGGCGCTGCTCGCGGGCTTCGCCGCGTTCGCCAACCGGGTGCCCTTCTTCGGCGTGTCGATCCTCGGCCTCGACGACCCGGGAGTGCGCCAGCTGCTCCCGCACCTCACGCGCCGCACCGTCACGTACGGCTTCTCCGTGCAGGCCGACCTCGTCGCGACCGAGGTCGAGGCGCACGGCTGGGGCATGCGCTTCCACGTCCGCCGGCGCGGCGAGCGCCTCGGCGACGTGGCGCTCCCCCTGCCCGGCCGCCACAACGTGCAGAACGCCCTCGCCGCCCTCGCCGTCGCGCTCGAAGCGCAGGTGCCCTTCCGCACCGCGGCCGATGCGCTCGAGAGCTTCCGGGGCGTCGAGCGCCGTTTCGAGACGAAGGGGAGCGTTGCCGGCGTGCGGGTCGTCGACGACTACGGCCACCACCCGAGCGAGATCCGCGCGACGCTCGCCGCCGCGCGCAGCGTCCACTCGGGCCGGCTCGTCGTCGTCTTCCAGCCGCATCGCTTCACGCGCACGCGCGACCTCTTCGACGCCTTCACCGACGCCTTCCACGACGCCGACCGGCTGATCGTGACGAGCATCTACGCGGCGGGCGAAGAGAAGATCCCGGGGGTCGAGAGCGCGGGGCTGGTCGAGGCGATCCGGGCCCGCGGGCACCGCGGCGTCGAGCTCGTCGCCGACCTCGAGCAGGTCCCCGCGGTGCTCCTCCCCGAGCTCCGCGCCGGCGACCTCGTCATCACGCTCGGCGCCGGCAGCGTCACCCGGCTGGGACCCGCGCTCCTGCGCGCGCTCGAGGAGCGCGGCGCTTGATCGCGCCGACCGCGCGCGAGGCGCTCGCTGCCGCGCTCGGGGCGTCGGTCCAGTTCGACGTGCCGCTCGCCCGCTTCACGTCGCTGCGCATCGGTGGCCCGGCGGACGCGCTCGCCGCCCCGGCCGACCGCGCGGAGCTGGCCCGCACGCTGGCGCTCTGCCGAGAGCTGGCGCTCCCGCTCCAGGTCCTCGGCAACGGCTTCAACACGCTCGTGCGCGACGGCGGCGTGGACGGCGTCGTGCTCCGGCTCCAGCGCTTCCGCGACCTGCGCCGCGGCGAGGCGGGCGACGTCGTGGCCGAAGCCGGTGTGACGCACGCCACCCTGACGCGCTTCTGCGTCCTTCACGGCCTCGCCGGGCTCGAGTTCGGGGCGGGGATCCCGGGAACGGTGGGCGGCTGGGTGACGATGAACGCCGGCGTCCCGGAGCGCGAGGTGAAGGACGCCTTGCGGGGCGTCGTGCTCGCGGACGGCGCGGGCCGCGTGCACTGCGTGCCGCGCTCCGCGCTCCCCTTCCGCTACCGCTCGGCCGGGCTGCCGGAGGGCGCGGTGGTAGTGGCCGCGTCGTTCGCGGTGCGCGAAGCCGACCGCGCGGACGTCGAGAGCGAGGTCGAGCGCCACCTCGCGAAGCGCGCGGGGACGCAGCCTCTGGACATCCCCTCGTGCGGATCGGTATTCAAGAACCCGCCGGGTGAGTTCGCCGGCCGGCTCATCGAGCAGGCCGGGCTCAAGGGGGCACGCGTGGGGGGCGCGGAGATCTCGCCGGTGCACGCCAACTTCATCGTGAACCGCGGCGGCGCGAGCGCTGCCGACGTGCTCGCGTTGATCGAGCTGGCGCGCACCCGCGTGCACGAGGGGTCGGGCGTAGCGCTCGAGCCCGAGGTCCGCATCGTCGGAAGGGACGCGGCGTGAAGCGCGGAGCTGCGCGCGCTCGCGGCCGCGCCGCGCTGTTCGCCTCGCGCGGTGCCGCGGACCCTTGGGACGACGACGCGACGCCGCGCCACGGCCGCGCGGACGCGACGGACGGCGCCGAGTCGGCGCCGCGCGGGCCCCGGCGCCGGCGCTCGCGGCCGCGCCGAAGCCTCGCGGCCCGCCTGCGTCTGCTGGTGGTCTGGCTGGCCGCCGGGGCCGCCGGCCTCGCCGCGGGAGTGCGCGCCTCGGAGCCCATCGTCGCGCGGCTGCGCCCGCAGCTGCTCGCGGTCGAGCGCGTAGCGCTCGTCGGCGCCGAGCGCGTGAAGGACGAGGAGGTGGTCGCCGCGCTCGGGCTGCGCTCCGGGACGCCCGTCCTCGCGGTCGACGCGGGCGAGCTGCGCCGCCGGCTCGAGGCCCTGCCGTGGGTGGCGCGCGCGCGCGTCGCGCTCCTGCGCCCGGGACGGGTCCTGGTGGCGCTCGAGGAGCGCGAGCCCGTGGCCGTGGCCCTGCTCGGCAGCCCGCCGACGCGCTGGTGGCTGGACAGCGAGGGCGTGCCCTTCCTGCCGGTCGGCGTCGCGGACGCGCGCGGCCGCGCCGTCGTGGTGGGCCCTGAGGACGCCAAGCCGCGCGCGCCCGACCCGCGCCTCGCGGAGGGCGTGGCCGTCGCCCGCGCGCTCGCGGCTCACGCGCTTCCGCCGGTGCGGGAGGTCCGCGTCGGGCGCGACGCGCCGAGCCGCCTCCCGGCCCTCGTCCTCGCGAGCGGCACGCGCGTCACGCTCGGCCCGGGCGACCTCGACCGCAAGCTCGCGCGGCTCGCCGCGCTGCTCGCGGCCGGCCGGCCCGAGGTCGCGGCCGCGTTCGAGATCGATTTGCGCTTCGGAGACCGGATGGTGCTCCGGAGCGGCCCGCCCCCGGCGGACGGGGGCGGCGTGGCGGCAGCGGGCGGACGCCCGCCGGCGCCCTACGCGGAGGCCGCCGGCAAGCCGGGGCTTCCCAAGACCGGGGGGTGAGCACGCATGGCACGCAAAGAGGAGCTCGTGGTCGGGCTCGACATCGGGACGACGAAGATCTGCGCCCTGGTCGCGGCGCACCGCGACGGCGAGATCGAGATCGTCGGCATCGGGACGCACCCCTCGCGGGGTCTGCGCAAGGGCGTGGTGGTCGACATCGACGCGACCGTCGACTCGATCAAGCGCGCGGTCGAAGAGGCCGAGCTCATGGCCGACTGCGAGATCACCGCGGTCTTCGCGGGCATCGCCGGCGGCCACATCAGCAGCCAGAACTCCCACGGCACGGTCGCCGTGCGGGACAACGAGGTGCGCCTGAGCGACGTCGAGCGCGTGATCGACTCCGCCAAGGCGGTCGCGATCCCGATGGACCGCGAGGTCATCCACGTGATCCCGCAGGAGTTCGTGATCGACGGCCAGGACGGGATCCGCGAGCCGCTCGGCATGGCCGGCGTGCGGCTCGAGGCGAGCGTCCACATCGTCACGGCCGCGGTGACGAGCGCCCAGAACATCATCAAGTGCACCCACCAGGCCGGTCTCAACGTGAAGGACATCGTGCTCGAGCCGCTCGCCTCGGCCGAGGCGGTCCTCAACGACGACGAGCGCGAGCTCGGGGTGTGCCTCATCGACATCGGCGGCGGGACCACCGACATCGCCGTCTTCGCCGACGGCTCGATCAAGCACACGTCGGTCCTGGGCCTCGGGGGCTACCACCTGACCAACGACGTGGCGGTCGGGCTCCGCACGCCGTTCGAGGACGCCGAGCGCATCAAGATCCGCTTCGGCGTCGCGTCGGCCCGCTATCTCTCGAGCGACGACGTCATCACCGTCCCGAGCGTGGGCGGCCGCCGGCCGCGCGAGATGTCGCGCAAGCTCCTCTGCGAGATCCTCGAGCCGCGCGTCGACGAGATCCTGACCCTCGTGCGCCAGGAGCTCGCCAAGGCCGGGCTCCAGAGCCGGATCCCGTCCGGAGTCGTCATCACGGGCGGGTGCGCCGCGCTCGAGGGGGTGCAGGAGCTCGCGGAGGAGATCTTCGAGGTCCCCGTGCGCATCGGCGTGCCGAGCCGGGTCGGCGGGCTCCAGGACGTCGTGCGCAGCCCGATGTACGCGACCGCCGTCGGCCTCGTCCGCTACGGCTTCGGCCAGCACGGCACGAGCCGCTTCAAGATCCGCCAGGCCGACACGGGGCGCTTCAAGCGGATCAAGCAGCGCATGCGCGACTGGTTCTACGCAGAGCTCGACTGATCGCACGCGCAGAAAGGCGCGAGAAAAGGCCGGACGGGCGGAGAAAAACGAGACATTCTCCGGCGAAACGTGTAACATTCGTCGTCCGAAAAACGGCGCTTCGCACTCGGGGGGGTGAGAGATGGCGTCCCACACGCGTGATTCCCGCGGCGGTCCGCCGCCGACGACGCCGGAGGGCCGCCCGCGCGACGGCCGCGCCGGCTTCGAGCTGCTCGAGATCGGCCCGGAGGCCGACGGCGGGGACCTCCTCGAGTTCGAGGAGAGCGGCGCGCTGCAGGCGCGCATCAAGGTTGTCGGGGTCGGCGGAGGCGGCGGCAACGCCCTCAACACGATGATCCGCTCCGGCCTCGGCGGGGTGGAGTTCGTCGCCGCGAACACCGACTCGCAGGCCCTCGAGCACAGCCTCGCGCCGCTGCGCATCCAGCTCGGGACGACGGTGACCCGCGGGCTCGGCTGCGGCGCGAACCCAGAGAAGGGCCGCGCGGCGGCGTCCGAGGACCGCGACAAGCTGCGCGACCTCCTCGCCGGCGCCGACATGGTGTTCATCACCGCCGGCCTCGGCGGCGGGACGGGCACGGGCGCCGCGCCCGTGATCGCGGAGGTCGCCCGCGAGATGGGCGCGCTCACGGTCGCGGTGGTGACGAAGCCCTTCTTCTTCGAAGGCAAGCCCCGCGCGAAGTACGCGGAGCGCGGGCTCGAGGAGCTGCACCGGGTGGTGGACACGCTCATCACCATCCCGAACACGCGGCTCCTCGCGGTCGCGGGCAAGAACACGCCGCTCGCGCAGTCGTTCAAGCTCGCGGACGACGTCCTGCTGAACGCCGTGAAAGGCATCTCGGACCTCATCACGGTCCACGGGCTCATCAACCTCGACTTCAACGACGTCCGCACGATCATGAACGAGATGGGGCAGGCCCTGATGGGGACGGGCATCGGGCGCGGCGAGAACCGCGCGCGGGACGCGGCCCAGGCCGCGATCTCGAGCCCGCTGCTCGAGGACCTCTCGATCGACGGCGCCCGGGGCGTGCTGATCAACATCACCGGGGGCCCGGACATGACGCTCTACGAGGTGAACGAGGCCTCCACGCTCATCCAGGAGGCGGCGCACGAGGAGGCGAACATCATCTTCGGCGCGGTGATCGACGACGCGCTCGCCGAGGGCGAGCTGCGGGTCACGGTGATCGCGACCGGCCTCGACGGCGGGCGCGACGAGCGCGGCTCGCGCTGGACACAAGAGCCCGAGGAGCGCACGCACGCGTTCCTCCAGCGCGAGCGGCCGGCCGCAGCGCCGGCGCACGCGCCGGTCGCGTCCCACCCGGTGCAGGTGGAGACGCGCGCCGACGCGGGGCGCGAGACGCCGCTCGCGCCGCCGCCCGACGAGGCGCTCGGACTCGGCTTCGACTCGCCTTTCGAGGACGAGTACGACGTCCCGGCCTTCCTGCGCAACAAGCGCAAGGCCGCGGGCGGCCCCGACGCCGTCTAGCGCGAAGCTTGCGAGCCGGCGGGGGGTCCGCGAGGCTCCCCCCGCCCATGGCTTCGCCGCTCCTCCGCGTGGAGCGCGACGGGGACGTCGCGCTGCTCACGTTCCAGGACCCCGACCGCCTCAACGCGATGACCGAGGCGATGGGCCTCGCGCTGCGCGACGCGACGGGGTCGCTCGGCGCCGACTCGACGGTGCGGGCGGCGGTCCTCACCGGGGCGGGGCGCGCCTTCTCCGCGGGCGGCGACCTCGAGATGATCGAGGCGAAGGCGCGGCGCGCAGCGGAGAGCCCGGGCGGAGCGGTGCGGGACGAGAATCGGGCGTTCATGGAGCGCTTCTACCGGCTGTACCTCTCGGTGCGCGACCTGCCCTTCCCGACCGTCGCCGCGATCGGCGGCCCGGCGATCGGCGCGGGCCTGTGCGTCGCGCTCGGCTG
>DATAGA010000246.1:0-2052 GCA_036257215.1 Myxococcota bacterium | reverse complement strand
CGAATGCGCGCGCACAGCAGGAAGGTGCCGACGAGCTTGCGGTGCAGGAACACCGTCTCCGGCGGCGGTGCGCGCAGGAAGCCCTTGCGGAAGGCGAGGTCGAAGCCGGCGTCGCGCGCGCGCGCGGGAAGGCTCGAGCGGGCGAAGTCGTAGACGCCCTCGTGCCGGAACGGCTCGCACACCAGGAACATGAGGTCGACGGCCGCCCGCGCGCGCTCCTCGGGATCGTCGTCGCGCAGGTAGCCGATCGCGACGGCGGCGGCGCGCACCTCGTCGCGCTCGCCCGCCACGATCCCGCGACAGAGCCGCGCGTAGCTCGCGACGAAGGCGGGCTGGTACTCGCGCGTCGAGCCGAGGTCGAGCAGGCGGAGCAGGCCGCCGTCGACGACGTAGTTGGCGGGGTTCGGGTCGGTCTGCACGAAGTGGAACTCGAAGAGCTCGCGGAAGAGGAGGCGCTGGAGGGCCAGGCCGGCGGCGTCGCGCAGCGCCTGCGGTGTGCTGGGGTCGGCCAGGTCCTCCAGCGGCCGGCCGCTCGCCCAGTCCATCGCCAGGATGCGCCGCGTCGTGAGGTCGTCGTGCACGCCGGGCACCCAGAGGTGCGCTTCGTCCGCGAGCAGCCCCCGGTAGCGGTGCAGGTTCGCCGCCTCGTGGAGGTAGTCCGCCTCCTGGCGGAGCTCGCGCTTCGCCTCCGCCACGATGCCGGAGACGTCGACCTCGACGGGCAGGATGCGCGCGAGCCGGAGCAGCCCGGCGACGGTGTCGACGTCGCTCTCGATCGAACGCGCGATCCCGGGATACTGGATCTTGAGTGCGAGGTCGCGGCCGTCGGTGGTGCGGACGCGGTGCACCTGCCCGATCGACGCCGCCGCCACCGGCTCGAAGTCGAAGTCCGGAAGGCGCTTCTCCCATCCCTTGCCGTACTCGCGGCCGAGCACCCGCCGGAGCTGCGAAGCGGGCATGGTGTCGGCGTCGGCCCGGAGCGTCGCGAGCGCCTCGGCGAACTCGGGAGGGAGGATCTCGGGGCCCTCGAGCGAGAGGAGCTGCCCGAGCTTCATCGCCGCGCCGCGGAGCTCCGAGAGCCGGCGCGCGAGGCGCTCGGCGTTGGCGGCGGAGAGGAAGGCGCCCGCCACCCCGCCCGCCGTCTCCGCCGCGGTCGAGCCCGCGCCGAATGCGCGCCGCGCGCCCTCGGCGATGCCCCCTGCCGCGAGCCCCCCGGCGAGCAGCCCGAAGCGGGCCAGGCGCTCGAGGCGCCCGGCCGGAACGCGCGAGGAGCGGCCGTGCCGGCGCGGGCTCATGGCCGGCGGAGGGTAGGCGAGGCGCGGACGCGGGGCGCGCGCCTCGCAGCGTCTCGCCGGGCGCGTTCGACTGCACTCTCCGCGCGCGCGTTGCCCGCGAGTAGCGTCAGCGCCGTTGGATTCCCGTCGTCGCCCCGCTCCCGAAGGCCTTGCGCAGGACGTGGATCGCCTGCTCGATGGCGGCCGTCGCGGCCTCGGTCCCCCGGACGGGATTGAGCATCATGAAGTCGTGGATGATGGCGTTGTATCGCACGCTCGTCGTCGGTACGCCGGCCTCGATGAGCCGCCGCGCGTAGGCTTCGCCTTCGTCGCGCAGCACGTCGTTCTCGTCGACGATGACGAAGGCGGGCGGGAGGCCGGCCAGCTGCTCGAGCTTCGCTCGGAGCGGCGATGCGGTGATGTCGGAGCGCTTCTCGCGATCCGGGAGATACGCGTCCCAGAACCAGGCCATCGCCTTCGCGGTCAGGAAGGGGCCGTCCGCGAACTCCCGATAGCTGGGGGTGTCCTGCGCGGCATCGGTCACCGGGTAGTACAGGGACTGGTGGACGAAGCGGACGTCGCCGCGCTGCTTGGCCAGGATCGCCAGGACCGCGGCCATGTTGCCACCGACCGAATCGCCGGCGACGGCGAGGCGGCCCGCGTCGAGCCCCTTGGCTCGCCCCTCGGCGACGATCCAGCGGGCGGTGGCGTACGCCTGTTCGATCGCGACGGGATGGCGCGCTTCGGGCGAGCGGTCGTACTCGACGAACACGACGGC
>DATAGA010000222.1:0-1783 GCA_036257215.1 Myxococcota bacterium | reverse complement strand
GCCGGGACCACGCGCCAGTCCTGAGTGAGCTCGTACGCGTCCGACCACACGGCGAGGAGGTCGCTCGTCGTCTTGACCGGCGCGAAGCGCTCGGGGCCCACGCGGAGCGCGCGCGCGCCCGGGAAGACCGAGATCGCCGCGCCCATCGCGGTCTCGAGCTGGATCACGCGCGGGGAGTCCCGGTCCGCGGGGTCCACGGTCTTTTCGTTGCGGATCATCGGCAGCGGCAGCACGCCCGCGCGCTCGCGCAGCACCTCGGCCAGCCGGCGCAGGTCGAGCCACAGGTTGTTCGTGTTGAAGTAGCGGTAGCGCTTCACGTCCTGGAACGCGTCGAGCTCGCTCGCAGGCACCTGCGCGATCTCGCGCAGCGCGAGACCGCCGCCGCGGAGCCGCGCCAGGTGGCCGCCCTTTCGGTGCGCATCGGTGCGGTCGCACACCTCCATCGCGAACGGGAGCCCCTCCGCGGCGACCCAGCCGAGGATCGCGAGGTCGAGGACCGCGCCGAGGTTGTCGGCGTTCGAGACGAACGCGTACGCGAAGCCGCGCTCGAGCAGGCGCGCGAGGAGGCCGGACGTCTCGAGCGCGAGGTAGAGGTCGCCGTGGCCCGGCGGGCACCACTCGAGCTCGGGATCCGCGGGCCAGGCGACGGGTGCGAGGTCCGCGGCCGCGATGCGCGGGACCTTGTGCTGGACGAAGTCGAGCGGCAGGTCGCCCGCGAGCTCGGGGTAGCGCGCGAGCAGCGCGAGCGAGTCCTCGCGCGTGCGGAAGCTGTTCATCAGCAGGAGCGGCACGGCGGCGCGGTGCGTCCGGCGCAGGTTCAGCACCTGGCGCGCGATCACGTCGAGGAACGTGTGCTCCCCCTTCACGCGCAGGAGCGACTTGGCGCGCCGCATCCCCATCGACGTCCCGAGCCCGCCGTTCAGCTTCACGACGACGGCGCGCGAGAGCGCCTCGCGGCCGGGCCCTTCGTAGCGCTCGAGCGCCTCGACGCCCTGGACCGCCTCGACCGGCTCGATCTCGGCCTCGGACAGCGTCCCGCGCGCGCCCGCGGCGAGCTCGCCGTAGTAGTGCTCGAAGGTGCGGATGGCCGGCTCGGGCAGCCCCTCCGCTCGCATCTTCCGGGCGAAGGGGGCGAAGCCCGAGCTCACGCGTCGTCCTCGCGCAGGAAGGCGCCGAGGACGTCGATCATGGGCGCCACGTCCGCCACGCCGGCGAGCTCGCGGCACGAGTGCATCGAGAGCATCGGATTGCCGACGTCCACGGTGCGCAGCCCCACCCGCGCGGCGGTGATGGGCCCGATCGTCGAGCCGCAGCCGAGATCGCTGCGGGAGACGAAGTGCTGCGGGCGCACGCCGACCTCCGCGCAGAGCGCCGCGAACCGGGCCGCGGTCTCGGCGTCGCTCGCGTACGACTGGTTCGCGTTCACCTTGATGACGGGGCCCGCGCCGACGACCGGCCGGTGCCCGGGCTCGTGCTTGTCGGAGTAGTTGGGGTGGACGGCGTGCGCCATGTCGGCGGACACGAGGAGAGAACGGGCGACCGCGCGCGCGAGCCCCTGCGGCGCGCCGTCCTTGAAGCCGGCGACCGTGCGCTCGAGCGTCGACTCGAGCAGCGGCCCGGCCGCGCCGACGGCGCTCCGGCTGCCGACCTCCTCGTGGTCGTAGAGCGCGACGACGCGCGTCGCGCGGCCCGCCCCGGACGCCGCGGCCTCGAGCAGCGCGCAGATCGCCGCGTGGCACGACGCGAGGTTGTCGAGCCGCGGCGCGAGCAGGAACTCTCCGCG
>DATAGA010000205.1:0-9801 GCA_036257215.1 Myxococcota bacterium | reverse complement strand
GAGGGGGGCGAGCCCCGGGCTCGCCGCGGCCGGCGCCGCGCCGTTCGCGCCGCTCTCCGCGGCGGGCGCGGCGGGGCGCGCGGCCGCGTCGGGGCGTGCGGCCGCGTCGGCGCCGGCGGGCGCCGCGACGGGGCCCGGCCGGGGCTCCGCGTCCGGCCGCGCGCGCTCGCTCGCAGCCGGCCCGGAAGCGGGCGGTCGAGCAGGCGGCGGCTCGACGCGCGGAGCGCCAGGTGCCGTCGTGGCGTCGCCCGCGCGGGTCGCACCCGCACCGCCCGGCGTCGCGGCGGGCGCGGGCCGCGGCGGAGGCGCGGGCGCAGGGGGGCGGGGCTGCGGCAGGCGGCTGCGATCGTCCGACGGGAGCGGCGGCTGTGTGAGCCAGGCCGGACGACGGCGCTCCGCGCGTGCGTCGTCGCCCGACTCGTCGCGCCCCTGCGCGCCGGCCGCGTGCGCTTCGGCGGCGGCGTCCTCGGCCGTCCCGGCGTTCCGATCCCACGGCGCGCGCAGCGGCAGCCGCTCGGGCTCCTCGGGCTCGGCCGACGCGCGCGACATCTCGTCGAAGCGGAGCTGCTCGGGAAGGATGGGATCGGACGGCTCGGCGGCGAGCGTGCGCGCGAGCACCGCCTCGAGCTCGCGCTGGTTCCCGGGCCACGGGTCGTCCTGCAGGAGGAAGAGCGTCTCCGGGGCGAGCCGCCGCGGCCGCTCTCCGCGCGCGCGGCACCACGCCTCGGCGGTGTCCTCGGCGAAGTGGCGGATCGCTTCGGGCCCGCGGTCGCGCAGCGGCGGGATGCGCTGCGAGAGGCCGGCGAGCGTCTCCGCGAGCTCGGGCGCGAGACCCGGCGTGCGCAGCCCGTACGCGTCGTCGCCGGCGGTCGCCATCCAACGCAGCGGACGCGCGCGCGCGAGCGCGCCGGGCGGGGCGAGCTCGACGTACTCCCGCAGCGCGTACTGCGCCGCCGCCGGAAGCGCGTCCACCTCGCGCAGGCAGACCGTGACGCCGCCGGGCTCGGAGAGCGCCGCGCCGGCGGCGGCATCGTCGAACGCCGCGCGCAGCGCCGCGGGCGTCGAGAGCGCGCGGCAGTCGATCTCGACGAAGCGCCCCCCCGCGCCGCCGAAGGTGTGCACGTAGCGGGTGAGCAGGCCGCGTCCCGTGCCAGGCTCGCCCCGCGCGAGGAAGGGCACGCTGGCGAGCCGAGGGTCCAACGCGCGCAGCACCTCGTCGAGCTCGAGCTCGGCAAAGAAGCGCGCGAAGCGGGAGGAAAGGGCGTCGCGCAGCCGGCGCATCGAGAGCTCGTCCTGACGCCGGCGCCGGGCCGCTGCGTGGATGCGACGGCGCAGCTCGACGCCGCTCGGCGGGTACTCGAGCCACTCGGCGGGAAGCGCGTCGAACAAGCGCTCGGCGTCGGCGCGGTCGGCCGGGTCGGCGAGCAGCAGCCAGCGCGCCGCCGGCAGGCGCTCGGCGTGGCGATGGGCGAACTCGAGCTCCGCCTCGAAGTCGCCGGCGACGCCGAGGAGGACGACGCGGGGCGGGGGCGCTTCGCGGAAGTCGGCGTCGTCGGGGCCGCCGAGAAGGGCGGCGTCACCGGCTCCCGAGAGCCGGCGCAACGCCGCGCGCAGCCGCTGATCGCGGTGCACGATCCACAATTCTGCTCTCGCCCTTCTCAAGAAAGCCCGCCCGAGCGTACGTGCCCGCGGCGCAGAACGGCAATTCGCGTGCCAAGCACCTCTGCGCGTCCGCGCGCAGGCAGTGGACCGGCGCATCCCGGCGCCCGCTCACCGGAATCGCCCGCGGGGGCATGCCGCGAGCACGCGCCCGCGCGCGCCGACGAGCGGGAGGCGTCGGCCGAAAGTGGCAAAACTCTACCACCGGTTGCCCGTGGGGGGCGCCTCTGCGACGCTGATCGGACACCCGGGGGTGTGTGTTGGCGGTGATCGACGGCGGACCGGAGGTGCGCCTCCGGAACTGGTTCGAGCGTCCCTACGACGACGCGATCGCGGCCGCCCGCACCTGCTACTCGCCGCGCGTCATCGGCGCCGACGAGGTCACCGAGAGGCAGCGGCGCAGCATCGGGCCGCTGACGTTCGAGGGTGGACACCACACGGTGTACCAGCACGCCACCTTCGAGTTCGCGCTTTCGGGGGTTTCGCGCCAGCTCGTGTGGACCTTCCTCCACTCGTTCCCGTTCTACAACACCGAGCAGCAGAGCCAGCGCTACGTGCGACTCGACGAGGCGCGCGCCGTCGTGCCGCCGGAGCTCGCAGGCGAGGCGCGCGCCGTGTATGTGGCCGCGATCGAGCGCGCCTGGGCCGCCTACGCCGAGCTCGCGCGCCGGCTCGAGCCGGTGACGCTCGGCGTGCTCGCCGAGCTGTGGCGGCTGCGCGAGCGCCAGTCACGCGCCTTCGGGCGCAGCGTGCGGCGCGAGGCCGAGAAGCGCGCGATCGAGACCGCGCGCTACGTGATCCCGATCGCGAGCCACACCGCGATGGTCTACACGGTCTCGGGCATCACGCTGCACCGGCTCGCGCGGATGGCGGCCACCTGCGACGCGCCGAGCGAGGCGCGTCGCGTCGTCGACCGCATGGTCGCGGAGGTCGAGCGCTTCGACCCCGACTTCTTCCGCGCCGTCGGTCAGCCGCCGCTCGCGCCCGAGGAGGCCGTCGAGGCACGGCTCGCGCCGCCCGGTCCGGGCGACCCGGCTGCGCTCGAGGCGTTCGACAAGTCGCTCGGCGGGCGCCGCTCGCGGCTCGTCGACTGGAGCGCGCGCGCCCCGGAGGTCGTGGCGGACGCCGTGCGCCACGTCCTCGGCCGCACCGACCTCGACGACGACGAGGCGCTCGAGCTCGTGCTCGATCCCGCCCAGAACCGCTACCGCCTCGACACGCTCAACGTCTCGTTCCACGCACCGATCATGCGCGCGCTCGAGCACGCCCACTACGCGTTCCGCAAGAAGCTCTCGCACAGCGCCGACTCGCAGGACCAGCGCCACCGGATGGTACCGGCTTCGCGGCCGCTCCTGACGCGCACCGTGCCGGGGCGCCCGGACGTGATCGAGCCGGAGCTCGTGGCGCGCGAGCCCGCCTGTCACGCGCTCTTCGTCGAGGCGGTCGAGGCGGCCTGGGACGCGCGGTCGCGGCTCGCGGCCCTCGGCGTCGCGCCCGAGCACGCGCTGTACGTGCTGCCAAACGCGCTCGCGGTGCGCTTCGAGGAGTCGGGCTCGCTGCTCCACCTGCTACACAAGTGGACGATGCGCACCTGCTGGAACGCGCAGCGCGAGATCTGGGACGCGTCCATGGAGGAAGTGGCGCAGGTGCGCGCGGTCCACCCCCAGCTCGTGCGGCACGTCGGCCCGCCCTGCTCGGTCCGCAGCGGGCTCGTCCAGCCCCGCTGCACGGAGGGGACGCACTTCTGCGGCGTCCCGGTCTGGCGCAGCTTCCCGGACGTCGAACGGCGCATCTAGGGCGACGGAGAGGAATCGCAGCGCATGTCGAGACCCCGCTTCTTCCGAGCCGCCGCAGGCGCCGCCGCGCTCGCCGCGACCACCGCCGCCTCTGTCGCGCGCGCGGCCCCGCCCGACCTCGTCGGCACCTGGCACGTCCTCGTGCACTACAAGGACGAGAACGCCCAGAACGCCGACGCCGAGCGCTGGGAGGACCGCGTCTGGGTGTTCTCGCGCGAGGGCGACCGGCTGCGCTGGGTCGACTACCCGCTGGTCGTCCTCTCCGACGAGAGCGGCCGCTTCGAGCGGCTCGGCACCAACCGCGCGTCGCGCACGCTGCGCTACTGGACGCCGAGCGCGGCCCAGGCCGCGGAGCTCCAGGCTGGCCCGCGCGTCAACTCGCGCGGCTCGCGCTCGAAGACGCTGCGGTCGACCGACGGCGGCTGGCAGTCGACCGCCGCGCAGCAGCGCTCGGCCAACTACCTCACGTACGAGGAGCACTGGTCCATCTCGGGCGCGGAGCTCCCCGTCTTCACGCGCACCGACGTCCTCGGCGGCGGCATGGCCGAGGACACCGAGGGGCGCACGCTCTACGAGACGAAGCAGGTCGACGACGGCGTGCTGCGCGGTGCGTACGACCGCGACGGCACGAAGAAGGGGAGCTTCACGCTGACGCGCGTGGGCGAGGCGAAGCTCCCCTCCAAGGACGATCCCACGCCGAACGAGAAGGCGGCCGAGGCGCGCGAGGAGTTCTGGCGGCAGCTCGAATCCGGTGCGGGCGAGGAGGAGGCGCCCTGAGCGCCCGGGCGGCGTTCGCCGCCCTCGCCGCCGCCGCGCTGCTCGCGCCCGCCGCCGCGCGCTCCGCGGAGGTCGACCTCACTGGCGCCTGGTACGTGCTCGTCCACTACCGCGACGCCCGCTCGGCTCAACCCGAGCTGCCGCAGTGGGAAGACCGCCTGTTCGTCTTCGAGCGCGAGGGCGAGGGGCTGCGCTTCCGCGACTACCCGAACGTCCGCTTCGACAACGGCGCGGGCCGCTTCGAGCGCCTCGGCAGCGAGGCGGCTCGGGTGCTCGTCTTCTGGGAGCCGAACGAGGCACAGCGCGCGGAGATCGAGCGAGGGCTCGAGGTCGACGCGCGCGGCGCGACGTCGAAGCTGCTCGTCCGCTCCGAGCGGGGCTACGCCACGGCGCCCGCGCGCACTCCGGAGAGCCTTCGCTTCGTCGGGTTCGAGACCGCGGTGGAGCTCGACCTCGCGGGCGCGGCGCCGAGCCTGGTCGTGAGCGATCGGCTCGGCTCGGCGGCCGTCGCGTCGGGACTGCAGGGGACGACCGCGTACCGCGGCGAGCGCGTCTCGCCGGACGGCCGCACGATCGAAGGCCGCTACGCGCGCGACGGTCGGCTCGAGGGGCGCTTCCGCCTCGTGCGCGCCGGTCCCCCGCGCGGCGCGGCCGACCCGCCTCCGTAGTCATGGGCGGCGTGCGGCCGGCGCTGCCCCAGGAGCTCGATCGCGTGGCGGCCCTCTGGACGCTCCTCGCCGAGCACCACGGCGGCTCGGCCGGCTTCGCCGCGGCGCCGGACGCGGCGCTCTCCGTGCGCGACCACCTGGCGGCGGCTCTGAGCCACCCGGACGCCGTCCTGCTCGTGGCCGAGGCGGGCGGGCAGCTGATCGGCTTCGGGGTGGCGCGCGTGCTGCGGCGGCCGGCGCTCTTCGCCGAGACCGCGCGCGGCGAGATCGAGGCGCTCTTCGTGCGCGAGGAGGCGCGCCGGAGCGGCACGGGCCGCGCGCTCGCGCGGGCGCTGCTCGCCTGGCTCGCCGAGCGCGGCCTCGCGCGCGTCGCCCTGCACGTTGCGAGGGGCAACGCCGAGGGCCAGGCCTTCTGGCGCGCGCTCGGCTTCACCGACTCGATGGACGTTCTCGAGCGCCCTCTGTAGCCTCTGCCCGCTCACCCGCCGGCCGCGCGCGCCCGCGCCGAGGCCAGCGCCTTCCACCTGCTCCGGGAACTCCACCATGTCCGCCGCCGACGCGTCGCTGAACCCCCTCGCCCGCGAGCTCAACGCGCGACTCGAGGCCGCCGCGCCCGAGGTGCTGGCGATGCTCTCGCCGCTCGGGCGCCGGCTCTACTTCCCGAAGGGCATCCTGTCGCAGTCGGCGGAGGCCAAGGAGAAGGGCCACCGCTTCAACGCGACGATCGGCATCGCGACCGAAGGCGGCGCCGCGATGCACCTCCCGTCGGTGATGCGCCACCTGCGCGACGTCGGCCCCGACGACGCGGTGAACTACGCGCCCGCCCCCGGCCGCCCCGAGCTGCGCAGGCGCTGGCGCGAGAAGATGCTCGCCGAGAACCCGAGCCTGCGCGGGAAGGCGTTCGGGCTCCCGATCGTCACGAGCGCGCTCACCCACGGCCTCTCGATCGTGGGCGACCTCTTCGTCGAGGCCGGCGACGCGATCGTGCTGCCGGACAAGCTGTGGGGCAACTACCGGCTCACCTACGAGGTGCGCCTCGGCGCGCGCGTCTCGACGTTCCCGCTCTATCGCGGTACGGGCTTCGACGTCGAGGGCTTCGGCGACGTCCTCGCGCGCGAGGGGCAGGCGCGCGGCAAGGTGCTGGCCCTGCTCAACTTCCCGAACAACCCGACGGGCTACATGCCGACGGAGGCCGAGGGCCGCGCGATCGCCGACGTCCTCATCGCCGAGGCGGCCCGCGGGACGCGCGTCGTCGCGGTGCTCGACGACGCCTACTTCGGCCTCTTCTACCACCTCGGCGGCCGCTCGATGACGGAGTCCCTCTTCGGGCTCGTCGCGAACGCGCACCCGAACCTGCTCGCAGTGAAGCTCGACGGCGCGACGAAGGAGCTGTTCGTCTGGGGGCTGCGCTGCGGCTTCGTCACGTTCGCTCCGGGCCGCGCGGACACGGCCGACGAGGTCACCGCGGTGCTCGACGCCAAGGTGCGCGGCGCCATCCGCGGGGCCATCTCGAACAGCCCGCAGCTCTCGCAGACGCTGGTCGAGCGGGCGCTCGGCGACCCGGCGATCGCGGGCGAGCGCGCGCAGAAGAGCGAGCTGCTGCGCGCGCGTGCCGAGCGCGTGTACGAGGTCGCGAGCGCGCCGCGCTTCCGCGAGAGCTGGGAGGTATACCCCTTCAACAGCGGCTACTTCATGTGCGTGAAGGTGAAGGGCGTCGACGCGGAGGCGTTGCGCGTGCACCTGCTCGACCGCCACGCGACGGGCCTCATCTCGACGAGCCCGACGGACATCCGCGTCGCGTTCTCGTGCCTCGAGGTCGACCAGGTGGAGCCGCTGTTCGAGGTGCTGCACCAGGGCATCCAGGAGCTGCGCAAGGGATGAGCCGGGGCGGGACGCGGCCCCTCGACGGGCTGCGGGTGCTCGACCTCTCGAGGCTCTACCCCGGGCCCTTCTGCTCGATGCTCCTCGCCGACTTCGGCGCGGACGTCGTGTGCGTCGAGGACCGCCGCTACGAGGGCGAGCCGTCGATGCCGAGCGCGATGCGCGGGAAGCGCCACGCCTGCCTCGACCTCAAGAAGCCGGAAGGGCTCGCGATCCTGCTCGCGCTCGTGGACCGCGCCGACGTGCTGCTCGAGGGCTTCCGCCCCGGCGTCGCCGAGCGGCTCGGCATCGGGTACGAGGCGCTGCGCGCGCGCAACCGGGGGCTCGTCTACTGCTCCGTCACCGGCTACGGCCAGACCGGGCCTTGGCGCGACATGGTCGGCCACGACCTCAACTACCTCGCCATGGCGGGCCTGCTGGACCAGACCGGTACGGGTCCGGACGCGCCCCCGGCGATCCCGGGCACGCAGCTCGCCGACGTGGCCGGCGGCGGCATGCAGGCGGCGATCGGCATCCTGCTCGCGCTCCAGGCGCGCGCGCGCACCGGCAAGGGCCAACACGTCGACGTTTCGATGACCGA
This sequence comes from Myxococcota bacterium, assembly GCA_036257215.1. Lineage (GTDB taxonomy): Bacteria > Myxococcota_A > UBA9160 > UBA9160 > UBA6930 > DATAGA01. Next base: position 2,440 of record DATAGA010000205.1, on the reverse strand, counting down.
CGGCGTGCTCGGCATGATGGGCTACGCCGCGACGTTCCTCTGGATGACGGGCCAGACGCTCGAACGCGGCCGCTCGCTGCTGACCGGCCGCTACCCCTGGTACCGCACGTACCGCTGCGCCGACGGCCGCTACCTCTCGATCGGCGCAGTCGAGCGCCGCTTCTGGGCGCGTCTGTGCGAGCACTTCGGACGCCCCGAGTGGACGGCGCGCCAGCACGACGAGGCCGCGCTCCCGGAGATGCACGCCTTCTTCGAGTCGCGCTTCGCCGGGCGCAGTCGCGACGCCTGGTTCGAGGAGCTGCGCCCGCTCGACGTGTGCGTCGCGCCGGTGCTCGACCCGCAGGAGGCGTTCGAGTCCGAGCACGCGCGCGAGCGCGGGCTCGTGGCCGAGGTCGACGTCGACGGCCGGCCGCTGCGCGTCCTCGGCGTCCCGCTCAAGCTCTCGGACACCCCGGGCCGCGTCGAGCGCCGCCCGCCCCGCTTCGGCGAGCACACCGACGAGGTGCTCGCGGAGCTGGGCCACTCCCCCGCCGAGATCGCCGAGCTGCACGCGAAAGGCGTCTGCGGCTAGCCGCGGAAACCGACGGCGAAGCCGGCGGGACTGCGGCTATCCGGCTCCGGCGCGTAGGGCGAGGGCGAGGGAGTCGTGGGTCGTGCGGCTAGGGCGCGCCGGCTTCGACGCGGTCGAGCTCCTCGAGGATGTCGACGAGCACGTCGACGCCGCGCGCGAGGTTGTCGAGGGAGATGCGCTCGTTCGGGCCGTGGATGCCGCGCGAGTCGCGGCCGTCGAGCCAGCGCGGCACGAAGCCGTAGGCGACGATGCCGAGCTCGCGGAACCAGTGCGCGTCGGTGAAGCCCGAGATCACCCGCGGCACGACCACGGCGGGCCGGGCTCCGCGGGCGGCCACCCGCTCGATGGCCTGGAAGAGCGGCGTCGCGACCGGCGAGGGCTCGCTCGCCGAGTCGAGCAGGATCTCGGCGTCGACCGACGGGTCCGCGATGGCGCGACGCACGCGGTGGACGAAGGCCTCGCAGCCCTCGCCCGGGAGCAGGCGGGCGTCGAGCTGCGCGCGCGCCTCGGCCGGGACGACGTTCGTGCTCTCGCCGCTGCGAAGCACCGTCACCTCGACGGTGTTGCGCACGAGCGCCGCCCGCCCCGGCTCGGAGAGGAAGCGCGAGCGGAACTCGGCGTCCGTCGCGAGCCCTTCGGGCAGGTCGGCGAGCCCCGCGCGGTCCTCCTCGCCGGCGTACGGCGCGAGCGCCGCGAACATCTCCGCGACCTCGGGCGTCACCCGCACGGGCTGCTCGAGCCCGCGCACGCGCTCGAGCGCCGCGAGGAGCGCCGGGATCGCGCCGTCGCCGTAGCCCGCCGAGCCGTGGCCCGCGCGCCCGCGCGCAGTGAGCTCGAGCCAGCAGGGGCTCTTCTCCGCGAACGCGACGCCCCACAGGTCGGGCGCGCTGCCCTGCCCCGGCAGGATCGCGCCGCCCTCGGAGAGCACGTAGCGCGCGCCGCGCACGAGCTCGGGCCGCTCGCGCACGAGCCAGCCCGCGCCGCGGCGGCCGCCGGTCTCCTCGTCCGGTACCGCGAGCAGGATGACGTCGCGGGCGAGCGGCGTCGCACGGCGCGCGAGCTCGACGAGCGCGAGCGCGTGGACCACCGCGATGCCCTTCGCGTCGAGGGCACCGCGGCCGACGACGTGGCCGCCTGCGATCACGCCCTCGAACGGCTCGACCGCCCATTCGGCGCCGCCCGCCGGCACGACGTCGAGGTGCGAGAGCAGGACGACCGGTGCGGCGCCGCCGCGGCCGGGGACGCGCGCCGCGACGGCCGCGCGCCCGGCCGGCGCGCCCTCGCTCGGCGTCGCGATCACCTCCGCGGCGATGCCTTCCCCGCGCAGCATGCGGCTGAGGTACTCGGCGAGCGGCCGCTCGTTGCCCGGGGGGTTCGTCGTGTCGAAGCGGATGGTTTCCGCGAGGACCCGCGCGGCCAGCTCCCCTTCGGAGCGCAACGGATCGGCAGGGAGCGCGCGGCGCGAGGCGCAGCCGGGGCCAGTCACCCCCACCGCGCACAGGAGCACCCACCCGATGAACCGCCGTTTGGGGCCGGTGGGGTGGGTCGCGAGCCGGCCGGCGGCACGCCGCGCAGCACCGCCGCGGGCCGTCTCCCACATGCGCGAAAAACCTGAGGATCCTGTGATCTCGCGCACAGAGTGACCGCCGGGGGTTGAACGAATCTTCAGTCGCGGTCCCGGAAAATACCGCCGGTTGGGGGCCCTGCCCGTTGGGGGAGCAGGGGAGAGCGGCGGGAACGCAGTCCGGACGCGAGTCGGTCCATCCGATACGCGAACGACGTCGCGAACCAGCCACGCGAGACACAAGAGACGGACGGCCGACCCAGGGGGTTCTTTCTGCGACTGCGTGCCCACGTGCCCGAGCGGCG
>DATAGA010000132.1:0-2766 GCA_036257215.1 Myxococcota bacterium | reverse complement strand
CTCGCGCTGGCTGAAGGAGGAGATGCAGTTCGAGCCCTCGGGGCTCTTCCGGAGGCCGGTGACGCTGCCGGTGTCGATCGCCCGGTGAGCGGGCCGCAGCGCAGCTTCTGGGGCTGGGGGCTGGAGGGCGCGGGCCCCTCGGCCGAGCAGGTCCGCGGCGTCGCGCGCACGCTCTCCGAGCGCTTCGGCGTGCCGCTCGAGCCCGCCGCGCCGCCGCGCCTCGAGGCGATCGCGCTGCGGCCGCCGCGGGTCCGGCCGCCGGCCGCACTGGCCCCGATCTGCAGCGACGCTCCGGAGGCGCGCGCGGGCCACTCGTACGGCAAGTCGTACCGCGACGTCGTGCGCGGCTTCCGCGGCGAGTTCCCGAACCCGCCGGACCAGGTAGCCTTCCCGCGCGACGAAGCGGAGCTCGCTGCGCTGCTCGCCTGGTGCGGTGAGGCGCGCGTCGCGGCGATCCCGTACGGCGGCGGCTCGAGCGTCGTCGGCGGCGTCGAGCCCGCGGTCGGCGACGGCTACGCCGGTGCCGTGAGCCTCGACCTCGGCCGGCTCGACCGCGTACTGGAGATCGACCGGACGTCGCGCGCGGCGCGGATCCAGGCCGGCATCTTCGGTCCCGCGCTCGAGGGGGCGCTGCGCCCGCACGGCCTCACGCTGCGCCACTTCCCCCAGTCGTTCGAGTTCTCGACCCTCGGCGGCGGGGTCGCGACGCGCGCGGGCGGCCACTACGCGACGCTCGCCACGCACGTCGACGACTTCGTCGAGTCGCTCCGGGTCGTGACGCCGGCCGGTGTCGTCGAGACGCGGCGGCTGCCGGGCTCGGGCGCCGGGCCGGCGCCCGAGCGGCTCTTCCTCGGCTCCGAGGGGACGCTCGGCGTGATCAGCGAGGCCTGGATGCGCCTCCAGGACCGCCCGACGCGGCGCGCGTCCACGGCCGTCCGCTTCGAGGGCGAGGACGGCTTCGCGCGCGGCGCCGAGGCCGTGCGCGCGCTCTCCCAGACCGGGCTCTACCCGACGAACTGCCGCCTGCTCGACCCGCTCGAGGCGCAGACCTCGGGCGCGGCCGCGGGCGACGCGGCCGTCCTCGTCCTCGGCTTCGAGTCCGCCGACCACGACCTCGACGCCTGGATGGCGCGCGCGCTCGAGTGCGCCGCGGACGCGGGCGGCCTCGTGCCCGAGGGCGCCGCGCGCACGCGGCGCGACGCGGAGGCGTCGCGCGAGGGGGCGGCCGGCGCGTGGCGGCAGGCCTTCCTGCGCGCGCCGTACCTGCGCGACGCGCTCGTCTCGCTCGGCGTGCTCTCGGAGACGTTCGAGACGGCCGTCACGTGGGACCGCTTCGAGGCGTTCCACGCGGCGGTCATGGCGCGCACGCAGGACGCGGTGAAGCGCGTCTGCGGCGCAGGCTCGGTCGCCTGCCGCTTCACGCACGTCTATCCCGACGGGCCAGCCCCGTACTACAGCGTGCTCGCGCCGGCGCGGCGCGGAAGCGAGCTCGAGCAGTGGGCCGAGATCAAGGCGGCAGCCAGCGAGGCGATCCTCGCCCTCGGCGGGACGATCACCCACCATCACGCCGTCGGCCGCGACCACCGCCCCTGGTACGACCGCGAGCGCCCCGACCTCTTCGGGCGCGCCCTCGCCGCCGCCAAGCGCACCCTGGACCCGGCCGGCATCCTCAACCCCGGCGTCCTTCTCGCCGTTCCCTCCTGACTTCTCGGCCATGGGGGCTCCGGTGGATGCGCAGTCCGTTCGCTCGCACCTCGCGCGCATCGAGCGCGACGGGTACACGATCGTCGAGGACGCGTTCGAGCCGGCGCGCGCCGATGCGCTGCGGGAGGACCTCCTGCGGCTCGAGCGCGAGCTCGCGATCGTCCCGGCCTCGAACGACTTCGAGGGCCGCAAGACCTGGCGCATCTACAACCTGCTCGTCCACGGGGCGCTGTACGAGGCGATTGCGGTCGACCCGAACGTCCTTCCGATCGTGGAGGGCGTGCTCGACGATGGCTGCCTCGTCTCGTCGCTCTCGTCGATCGCGATCGGGCCGGGGGAGACGGCGCAGCCGATCCACGCAGACGACCAGCTGATCCCGCTCGACAAGCCGCACCGGGCGATCATCTGCAACACGATGTGGGCGCTCACCGACTTCAGCGAAGCGAACGGCGCGACGCGGATCGTGCCGGGCAGCCACCTGCGCGAGTCGCCGCCGTACGGCGGCGAGGTCCCGAGCGTCCCGGCCGAGATGCGCAAGGGCAGCGTGCTCGTGTGGCACGGGAGCCTCTGGCACGGGGGCGGCGCGAACGGCACTGGCGAGCGCCGCGTCGGCGTCGCGATGAACTACTGCGCGGGCTTCGTGCGCCAGCAGGAGAACCAGCAGCTCGGCATCCCGCGCGAGATCGCGGCGCGCTTCTCGAAGCGGCTCCAGCGCCTCGTCGGCTACGGGGTCTACCGGGCGCTGATCGGCCACATCGACAAGCGCGACCCGATCGCCCTCCTCGGCGAGGGCGGCGAACTGCGCACGGTGTGGGAGGCAGCCACGCGTCGGTGACCGCGCCGCGCGGGCCGCCGGCAGCGGCGTTCCCGCTATCCTCCGCCGCCATGGCGCGCATCAACGAGCACTACCGCAAGCTCGCCGCCGGCTACCTCTTCCCGGAGATCGGCCGGCGCGTGAAGGCGTTCCAGGCCGCGCACCCCGGCGAGGACGTGATCCGGCTCGGCATCGGCGACGTGACGCTGCCGCTCGCGCCGGCGGTGGTCGAGGCGATGCGGCGCGCC
>DATAGA010000103.1:0-6018 GCA_036257215.1 Myxococcota bacterium | reverse complement strand
GACCCGTAGCCCCGCGCCGCGCAGCAGCGCCTCGCCCAACAGGACCGTCGAGCCTTTGCCCTTCGACCCCGCGACGTGGATCGGGCGCAGCGCGCGCTCGGGGTGGCCGAGCCGCTCGAGCAGCGCCTCAATCGGCGCGAGGGAGAGACGCGCGCGCGAGCGGTCCGGCATCCGCTCGACGTCGATCAGGCCCTCGAGCCAGCGCGCCGCCTCTTCGAGGGTCATCGGGGCCGGGGCGGCCGCGGGACGGCGCCCGCGGCGCTACTGCACCATGTACTTCTTCCAGCGGCGGTAGGACTTGACCGCGTCGCTCGTCCCTTCCACCGCGGGGAAGTAGTACTTCACCGCGTGGCCACAGGTGGCGCAGATCTTGTAACAGAACTTGAAGCCGTCGATCTCGCGGACGTTCCCGACCATCGTGCGGTTGTCGTCCGTGCAGCAGTTGCCCGGCGAAGGGGGCGATACGATGCGACGAGGATACTCGTTCTTGGGAGGCTCCTCGTCGGTGTAGCGGATGATGTTGCGCACGACGCGGTGACTCTTCGCGTCCGTGTTCTGCTTCCTGATGTTGCTTCCGATCCGTCTCAAGCGATGCCCCCAAGCGAGGTTGCCGCGGCGCGGCCGCCCGTGCGGGGCAGCTCGTGCAGCAGCGGTGTGAGATCGCGATAGCTCGTGCGACACGGCGGGCCTTCGGCGAAGTAGAGCGCCGAGCCGGCCGGGTCGTCGTCGAGCTGCATGAGCGTCGAGCTCCGGGTGCCGTAGCCGCCGTGGTGCACGCACGCCGCGCGCAGCGGCGCCTCCCCCTCGTGGCCGCGGCAGACCTCCGCGAGCCCCTCCAGCCAGCTCCCGCGCGGCCCGGCAGCGACCTTCTCGACACTGGTCAGCAAACGGTCGATCTTCGCCACCGAGCGGTCGTCGGGATCCGCGTTGCCCACGACATGTGCCCCGCGCGCCAGTTCGGTGACGCGCGGCGCGCCGTCGTAGAGGACCGCGAAGGCGCGCTCGCCGTCGGCGACGACGAGGTTGAACGGGTTGTACGCGTCGGCCGGCAGCGCGCCGAGGCGCTCCGCCGCCCGCTCGGCGAGGTCCGAGTCGAGCGCGTCGAGGACGAGGAGCCCGCGCGAGCGGAGCGCGCGGTCGGGCTGGCGGACCGGGCGGTTCGTCACCGCCGCGAAGACCCCCGCCTCGTTCACGCCGAGCCAGGTGCCGCCCGCGCGCAGGTCGCGCGGCGCCAGCACGCCGGCGCCGTCGCGCCGGCGCGCGATCGCGGGGCCGGCGGCGGGACGGTCCAGGTACTCGTCGCGGTTCGCAGCCACCAGGAGTCGGACCCCCGGTGCCGGCCGGTGGAGGAGAATCAGCGTGCACATCCAGAGGGCGGGGCTCCTCGCGCGACCAGCCGTCGGTCGCGGCGAAGGGTCGTGAAACTAGCACGTCCTCCCCGGGGGGCGCAAGAGTGTGGAAAGGTCGCCTCGGCCGGGAAGGTCGGCGCCCGTTCGGGCACGTGCGGGCGGGGCGTGAGGCGCGCGCGGCGCTAGGAGACGAGGCGCAGGTTGGGCCGGGCCTCCTGCGCGTCGGCCGCGGCGAGGTCGTCGGTGACCTTCCAGCCGCGCGCGTTGCGCAGCTTCTCCGCCTTGCGTCGCGCCGCCCCGCGATCGAGCTGCAGCCCGTAGCGCCGGAACACGGCGTCGAGCTGGTCGAAGTTCTGCTCGACGGTGGTGCGCACCGACTCGAACCCGTGGCGGATCGCGTCCGCCCGCCGCCAGAACGCGACCGGGTTGATCCCGAAGAAGTCGGCGTCGCGCTCGCGCGGCTCGAGCAGCAAGATGTCGCCCTGGAAGCGCTCGTCCGCGAGGTAGCGCTGGAGGCCGATCTTGAGCCTCGAGTGCAGCAGCGTGCGGAACACCTGGTTCAGCACGACGAAGAGGCCGTAGTCCGAGAGGTAGCGGCCGCCCGCGAAGTAGCGCGACCCGCCGTCCTCGTCGTCGATGCGGTTCAGGAACGGGCGGAATGGGTTGTAGCAGATGATGAGATCCGCCCCCTTCTCGACCGCGACGTCGATGTTGGCGGTGTGGCGCACGCCCCCGTCGACGTAGTCGACCCCGTTGATCCGCGCCGGCCGGTAGAAGATCGGGAGCGCCGTGGAGGCCTGCACGGCCTGGGAGATCGTGGCCTCGGAGTTCTCGTCGGCGCCGAACACGACGCGCTCGGCGGTGTCGAGGTCGCAGGCCGCGATGTAGAGCCGCCGCTCGCGCTTGGCCTCGAACGCGCGGAACTCGTTCGGCAGCCGCATGCGCTCGAGGTTGGTGCGCAGCCAGCGCTCGATGGAGCTGTTGTCGAAGAAGCCGGTCGGCATGTGCGCCAGCAGGGCCGGCACTTCCCGCTCCGGCGAGACGTGCTCCATGAGCGCCATCATCACTTCTTCCGCGCGGGTGTAGGAGGGCTCCCGCAGGAAGGCGCGCGTGGTGGGGCCGAGGGCCCTCGGCAGCTCGGGCAGGCCGCGCAGGAAGTCGCGCGCTACGCCCGGCACGTACGTGAAGAGGTCGTAGAAGAAACGCGCCGGCCGCTGGAGGAACTCGCGCACGTTCGGGTTGTAGAAGTGGCCGGGCGACAGCTGCTTGAAGCGCCGGCTCGTTCCCTCGAGCACCTTCAGCATCTCGTCGGGCGTGATGCCACCGGCGAGCGACACGGCGAGCAGCGAGCCCGCCGAGAGCCCGACGTAGAGGTCGAGGTCGGTCACCTTGCGCCCGACGAGGAAGTCGTCGAGTGCCTTCAGCCCGCCGACCTTGAACGCGCCGCCGGAGACCGCACCGCCCGCGAGGACCAGCGCGACGGTGGGATTGCGCTTGCGGCGCGCTCCCTGGCTCTTGCGGATGAGGGTGAGGCCCAAGCGTGCCGGCTCTCCTGCGCCGCGCTGGCACGGGTCGCCCGACGGGCCGGGCCTCGCTGCGCCGCGTTATGCTAATGCCCGCCCCGGAACGCTGCAAACCTTACAGCCGTCGGCGGCGCCGCGCGGAATCCTCGCGCCCGCAGTGGCGAGGGACGCGGAGCGCGCGCCGCGCCTCGCGCGTACCGCACCACGGGTGCGGCGCGTCGACGCCGGGCGTCGGAGCGACTCGGCCACGCCTCGCGCGGATGTCGCGCCGCGTCGACGCCCCGGCCCGGCCGGCCGGCCCTCGCGCGCGCACGCGACGCGCTCGCGACGCGGCTATGCTAGGGCGCGTCGAGGAGGCTGAGCGGGAGTCATGGCTGGTAGCCCGGCGCGCGCGCTGCTCGCCCTGGCTCTCAGTGTGTCCCTGGCGGGCTTCGGCTGCGCGGGTCGCCACACGCAGGCGGCTCCTCCCACCTCTCCCGCGCCCACCTCCGGCCCGCCGCCCGTGCAGGCGCCGCCCGCGCAGACGGGCCCGACCGCGGGCGACCGTCTCGACGCCGCGCTCTACGGCTTCATGCTCGGCGCCGTCACGGGCGCGATCTTCGGCGGCGTCGGCGCAGCCGTCGGCGCGACGGGCCTCGCCGTCTACGGCGCGGTGACGGGCCGCCCGCCGCTCTCGGGCGGCTTCGGCGGCGGCTACGGAAGCGGCGGCTACGGCGGGGGCGGCTACGGAGGCTACTCGGGCGGGTACGGCGGCTACGGCGGCCGGCTGCCGCGCGGCGAGGTGGAGCGAGAGGAGGAGCTCGAGAGCCAGATCGAGACCGAGGTCGCGAAGGGCGACGCGCTCGAGCAGGAGATCGAGGACGAGCTGCGGCGCCAGGAGGAGCTGCTGCGCCAGATCGATCGCGAGGAGAAGACCGGCCAGGCGCTCGACGCCGAGCGCGCGAACGAGCCCGCGCCGTCGCAGGCGGAGATCGCCGCGCGCGCGGACCCGCGCCTCGCGCCGAGCGCCCCCGGTGAGCGTGACCTGCCGTCGGCCATCTTCGAGGAGGACCAGCGCAAGGTGCCGAAGGGCACGTGGGGCAACGAGCGCGAGCTCAGCGCGCGGCGGCTCTCCCTCGACGCCGACCGCGACGGCAACCCGGAGCTCGTGCGCTGGCTCGACCCGAAGACGGGAGCCCTGCTCTACAAGGAAGAGGACCGCAACTACGACGGCCGCATGGACTCGTGGACCCGCTACGAGGGCGGCCGCGTCGCGTCGATCGAGCGCGACAACGACGGGGATCGCAAGCCCGACGAGTGGCAGCGCTTCGGCCCGGACGGCCGCATGGTCGCGCGCGAGGTCGACCGCGACGCGGACGGGAAGAAGGACGCCTTCTACGACTTTGCGGGCGGGTCGCTCGTGTCCGAGCGCCACGTGAGCGCGAGCGGCCAGGTCGAGCGCGCCGTCTTCTACGAGGGGCGCCGCCTCACACGCGCGGAAGAGGACCTCGATCGCGACGGCTCCATCGACACCTGGACGTACTTCGCGGCGGCGGGCGACAAGGAGGTCGTCTCGCGCGTCGAGAAGGACACGGCCAAGCGCGGGAAGCCCGACGTCGTCGAGACCTACGCGCAGCTCGGCGACAAGACCGTCCTCACGAAGCGCGAAGAGGACAAGAACGGCGACGGGAGGCCCGACGTCGTCTCGATCTACGAGAACGGGAAGCTGAAGGAGCGCCAGATCAACGACCCGGATCTCGTCCCGCTCTGATCGGCGGGTCAGGGCGAGGCGCGGTCCTCGGGTCGGATCTCGAGCTGCTTGCGCTGCTGCTCGCGGAAGCGCTCGACCTCGTCCGCTTCGCGCTGCAGCATGAGCTCGCGGTTCATCTCGCGCAGGCGCTCCAGCTCGAGCGCCTTCTGGCGGTCGCTCTGGCCGCCCTTGCGGAACTCGAGGTCGAACTCGACGGCCCCGGACGAGCCGTCGCTCGCTAGGGCGCTGACCCGCACCCGGTTGTGCCCCTCCTGCACCGGGACGTACCCGGCGAAGGTCCCGTCCGGCGCGAGCCGCACGTCGGTCGAGAGCTCGCCGGTCGTCAGGTTCGCGAAGACGACGTCCTCGACGTTCGCGAAGGTCGTCCCGCCGAGGATCGCCGAGACGTCGCCGGGCCGCTGCACGGGGTTGTAGGTGCCGAGCGTGCGCCGCGCGATCTCCGTGGCGGCGCGCGGATACGCCAGCGCGAGCGTTCCGAGCGCGTAGGTGTTCACGGTGACGCCGGCCTTGTGCGCGAGGTCGGCCGCGCGCACGGCCGCCTCGACGTCGCCCGGGTCGGAGGTGTTGCCGTGGCCGATGGGCAGCGTCGGCATCCCGTCGGTCAGGAACAGCACCACGCGCTTCGCGTCCGCGCGCGGCGTGCTGCGCCCACCGCCGATGCCGGCGAGCTCGGCGACGGCGAGGCGGAGCGCGGCGGCGAAGTTGGTCGCGCCGTGAGCGCCGCGCGCGAGGATCGCGGTGAGTCCGCGCTGCACCGCGCCGTAGTCGTGCGTGAGCGGCACCTCGAGCCAGGCGTCCTGCTGGTCCATGCGCTTGCGCTTGCCGGTCGTGGGATCGACCTCGCCCGCGAAGGAGACGAGCCCGACGCGCACGCGCCTCGGATCGAGGCCCGCGAGCAGCGTGCGCGCCGCGAGCACCTCCGCGTGCAGGACCGTGTCCTGGGGATCGGTGGACGCGACCTCGGGCGGGAACGCGCCGGGCGGCAGCAGCTCGTTCGCCGGATCGAGCCCGATCACGCCGTCGCGGTCGATGTCGGCGCCGCTCGCCTTGAGGGTCGACTCCGACACGTCGATCACGAGGATCACGTCGTACTGGTCGCCGCCCATGGCGTTCGCGCTCGCGCTCCCGGCGATGCGCGCCTGGTGCAGCTGGCCCTCGAGCACGGTGCCGGGCGCCGGCTCCTCGATCAGCACGGCCACCTGGCCCGCGCCCGGCTGGGCGGGCGGCCGCGCCGCCGTCGCGGTCGGGGCGGGGCTCGCGCTCGGGGGTGCCGCGGGGGCGGGGTCGGCGGGCGTCTGCGCGCCGGCGAGGCTCGCGGCGGCCGCCAGCCCGAGCGCCCAGAGCGGGGAAAGGGCGATGCTGCGCCCCTCGTGGCGTCTGCGGCGCCCGTCCGGCG
>DATAGA010000049.1:0-3711 GCA_036257215.1 Myxococcota bacterium | reverse complement strand
CCGCACGCCGCGCCCGCGTGCGCCGCGCCCCGCACGAGGCCGAGCGCGACGCGCGCGTCGAGGGACGGCGGCGCGGCGAGGGCGAGTGCGAAGCCGAGCGGCCGCGCGCCCATCGCGGCGAGGTCCGAGAGGTTCGCGACGAGCGCACGCCGCCCGATCCGCGCGGGCGGCTCGGCGCCGAGGCGGAAGTGCACGCCCTCGACGCTGGCGTCCGTCGTGAGCGCGACCTCTTCGCGCGCGCGAAGGCGCAGGAGCGCAGCGTCGTCACCGATGCCGAGGGCGACGCGGGCGCCGGCGCCGCCCTGGGCGATGCGTTCGATGCGCGCGATCAGCCCGAACTCGCCCAGCTCGCGGAGCCGCACGCGGGCAGGGTAGCGCTCGGATCAGCGCCCCTTCGCCGTCGCCACCGGCGCGCGTCCGGGCTCCGCGGGGCGCCGGCGCGCGGCGGCGCGGCCGCTGCCGCGCGCGGCAGCGAGCGGCCGCTCGAGCACGGCGTCGAGGGCCTCGTCGAGCGTCTCGACGGGCACGAACTCGATGCGGCGCGCGAGCTCGCCCGGGATCTCGCGCAGGTCGGGCACGTTCGCGCGGGGCAGCACCACGGTCCGGATGCCGGCGCGCAGCGCCGCGAGCGCCTTCTCGCGCACGCCGCCCACGGCGAGCACGCGCCCGCGCAGCGTGATCTCGCCCGTCATCGCGACGTCGTGGCGCACCGCGACGCCGGTCGCGAGCGAGAGCAGGGCCACCGCGATCGTGACCCCCGCGGACGGCCCGTCCTTCGGGATCGCGCCCGCCGGGACGTGCACGTGCACCTGACGGCGCACGAGCGTCGCGTCGTCGCGGCCGAGGCGCGCGAGGTGCCAGCGCGCGAAGGTGAACGCCGCCTGCCCGGACTCCTTCATCACGTCGCCGAGCTGGCCGGTCAGCACGAGGCCGCGGCCCGCGGTCTCCGCCACCTCGACCCGCAGCAGCTCGCCGCCGCTCTCGGTCCACGCGAGGCCGTTCGCGACGCCGACCTGCGAGACGGACGACGCCGCCTCGCCGGGGTGCCGCGCCGGGCCGAGCAGGCGCTCCAGGCTCCCGCGCGTGACGCGCAGCGCTGTCTCGTCGCCCTCGGCGGCGCGCCGCGCGGCCTTGCGGCAGATCGCGGCCACCTGGCGCTCGAGCTCACGCACGCCCGCCTCGGCGGTGTAGGCCGAGACCAGATGGGCGAGCGCCGCCGGCGACCAACGGATCCGATCCGCCGGGAGCCCCGCGGCCTCGAGCTGGCGCGGGATCAGGAAGGAGCGCGCGATGTCGAGCTTCTCCTCGGGCGTGTAGCCCGCGAGCCGGATCACCTCCATGCGGTCGCGCAGCGGCCGCGGGATGGCGTCGAGCAGGTTTGCGGTGGCGACGAAGAAGACCTTCGAGAGGTCGAAGGGCACGTTCAGGTAGTGGTCGCTGAAGCGCGCGTTCTGCTCGGGGTCGAGCACCTCGAGCAGTGCAGCCGACGGGTCGCCGCGGAAGTCCGCGCCCAGCTTGTCGATCTCGTCGAGCACGAAGACCGGGTTGCGCGTACCCGCCTGCTTCAGGCCCTGCAGGATGCGCCCCGGGAGCGCGCCGACGTACGTACGACGGTGGCCGCGCACCTCGGCCTCGTCGCGGGTGCCGCCGAGCGAGACGCGCACGAACTCGCGGCCCATGGCGCGCGCGATCGAGCGCCCGAGCGAGGTCTTGCCCACGCCGGGCGGCCCGACGAAGCACAGGATGGGCCCGCGCGAGTCGCTGCGCAGCTTGCGCACCCCGAGGAACTCGAGGATGCGGTCCTTGATGCCGGCGAGGTGGGCGTGGTCCTCGTCGAGGATGCGGCGCGCGACGGCGAGGTCGAGCCGGTCGGGCGACTCGCGCGCCCACGGGAGCTCCACCAGCCACTCGAGGTAGGTGCGCACGACCTGGGCCTCGGGCCCGTCCGGGTGCATGCGCTCGAAGCGCCGCAGCTGGCGCGCCGCCTCCTCCGCAGCCTCGGTCGGGAGGCCGGCCTCCTCGATCTTCTCGCGCAGCTCGGCGACCTCCTCGGCGCGCGGGTCGACGTCGCCGAGCTCGCTCTGGATCGCGCGCAGCTGCTCGCGCAGGAAGTGCTCGCGCTGGCCGCGGGAGAGCTCCTCCTTCGCCTGGGACTGGATCTCCGCCTGGACGGTCGAGACCTCGAGCTCGCGGCGCAGGAGCGCGTCGACGCGGCGCAGCCGCGCCAGCGGGTCGCCGGTCTCGAGCACTTCCTGCGCCTCGGAGAGCCGCAGCCGCAGGTTCGAGGCGACGAGGTCCGCGAGGCGGCCGGGCTCGTGCACGTTCGCCGTGATCGAGAGGACCTCGGGCGGGAGGTTCTTGAGCGGCAGCAGCTCCTCGACCCGCAGGCGCACGTTGCGCATCACCGCCTCGATCTCGACCGACCAGACGGGCTCGGGCTCCTCCGGCAGCGCGGTCACGCAGCTCCAGAGGGCGGGCTCGTTCTCGACGAAGGACTCGATGCGCGCCTTGGAGAGGCCCTGCAGCAGCGCCTTCACGCGCCCGTCCGGGAGGCGCAGGGTGCGCATCACCATCGCCACCGTGCCGACGCGGTAGAGGTCGTCCGGGCCGGGCTCGTCGAGCTCCGGGTTGCGCTGCGCGGCGAGGAGCAGCAGCCGGTCGCCGGCCAGCGCGTCCTCGACCGCCGCGATCGAGGCCTCGCGCGAGAGGAAGAGCGGCAGGACCATGTACGGGAAGACCACGAACTCGCGCAGCGGCAGGACCGGCAGCTCGTCGGGGATGGCGAAGTCGGCGTCGGGCTTCACGCGTTGTGCATCGACCCGCCCGAGGGCGAGCCTTAGCGGCGCGGGAGCGCTCGATTGTAGAAAGCGCACTTGCGGCGGGGCGGGTACCGACGTCCAGCGGCCTCTGCCCCCAGCGCGCGGCACGCGCGTTGCACGTAGCAGCGGGCAACGGAGGTACGACATGCCGGAGAAACGCACACTCGAGCGCGCGCGCAAGGACAAGCGCGCCGGAAAGTCTCCGAGCACGCAGGCCGGCGAGTTCGTGCGCGAGGAGATCCACCACGTCCGTGAAGGGAAGCACGGCGCGCGGTCGGCCAAGCAGGCCATCGCGATCGGGCTCTCGAAGGCGCGGCGCGCCGGCGTCGAGCTTCCCGTGCCGGCCGAGGGCCGTACGTCCGAGCGCACGCGGCGCCAGGCGCGGCGCGAGCTCCAGCGCGGTGCGAAGCGCGGGCGCACCTCTCCGCGACGCGCGCGCGCGTCACTGCGCCGGCTCCGGAAGGAAGGGCGCGCGGCGGCTTCGACGACGGCGCTCTCGCGCCAGGCTCCGACCGCGGCGAGACGGCGCGGTCGGACGGCGCGCAAGGCCGCCGCGAAACGCGCCGTTCGCACCAAGGGGCCGCGCGGGCGCTCCGAGGCCGCCCGCAAGGCGGCGCAGACGCGCGCCCACCGCGCGCGCGGAAAGCGCCGCTCGAGCAGCCGCGCCACGCGCCGTCGCGCGTCGCGCTGAACGCGGCGCCAACTCGAACGGAGCGCTTCAGCGCTCGGGGCCGCGTGCGGCTCCGAGCGCGAGCGCCAGCGTCCACGACGTGCCGGACTCGCCGACGCGCCGGAAGCCCTCGGATTCGTAGAGCGCTCGGGCGGGGTTCGCGGGGCTCACGCTCAGCGAGAGAGCCGGAAAGCCGTCGCTGCGCGCGCGCGCGACGAGTGC
>DATAGA010000640.1:0-4370 GCA_036257215.1 Myxococcota bacterium | reverse complement strand
TCGAACGCCTCTCCGACGAAGGAGGCAGTGTGTCGTCCGCGACGCGTCTACAGGGCTTCTTCCTGACCGGGCTCGTGGAGTTCGGGGCCCGCGAGCTCGGCGAGGCGGCGGTGGAGCGCGCGCTCCGGGAGGCGTCGCCGGCGCTGCGGCTGCCGCTCGACCCGACCCGCGCCTGCGACCCCGAGATCTTCCACGAGCTGGCGCGCCGCCTCGCGGGCGCGGCCGGCGTCCCCATCGACGCGTGGCTGCGCCGCTTCGGCGCCGCTCTCTTCGCGCAGCTCGCGGTGCTGCACGCCGTCTTCTTCATCGGCGTCGGTACGGCGTTCGACTTCCTGGCCAGCTTCGAGCGCAACGTCCACGACGAGGTCCGCGCGCTCGACGCCGGGCTCGCGCCGCCGCGCATGCGCGCGGAGCGGCTCGGGCCGGAGCGGCTGCGGGTCACCTACGAGTCGGATCGCGACCTGGCCGCCCTCGCGCACGGGATGCTCGAGGGCTGCCTCGCCCACTTCGGCGAGCCGGCCGTAGTGCGCGCCGAGGCCGCCCGGGACGGCGCCGTGTGCTTCCTGATCGAGCGCGTCGCGGCGGCGCCTGCCGCAGGCGGCGTCCAGTCGGGCCGCGCCGCCTAGAGCTCCCAGCGCACCGTGCGGCCCGTCCCCGGCTTGTAGCTGCAGAAGAGGCCCGTGTGGACGGACGCCGCCAGGTGCTCGCCGAGCACCGGGTCGGAGGCGGCGATCTTGCGCAGCACCGCTCCGATCGCCCGCGTGGCGTTCACGCGGGCGCGCTCGGCCGCGGAGCCGCTCCGGCGCGCGCGCCCCCCGAGGCCGGTCGCCCGCGCGAGCTCCTGCGCCAGGAAGTCGATCTCCTCGCGCGCGCGCCCCGCGCGCTCCGGGTCGCCGAAGCGCTCGGCTTCGTCGACCTCCTCGCGCAGATCGTCCAGGCGCTGGCGATAGGCGGCCCGAGCGTGCGCGTCGAGCAGCTCTCCCGCGTCGCCTCCCTCGCCGGCCGAGAGTCCGGCCTCCGCCGCGAGCTCGGCGGTCGCGCCGCGCGCGTCGCCCGCGCCGCCGACGAGGTCGAGTACGTGCAGCTCGCGCCCCGGCTCGGCGAGCAGGCGCGCGAGGTAGCGCAGCCCCTTCGCGTCCTTCAGGTGGAAGGAGTGCTCGCCGTGCGCCACCAGCCAGGTGTCGCCGCTCTGGCGCAGTACCGCGCCCGCGGGCAAGGCGCCGGCGCCCGCTCGCGGCGGCTCCTTCGCGGCCGGCGCGGGCGGCACGCCTGCGAACCAGCCCTCGGCGTCCGCCTGGGCGACGTGACGCAAGAGCCGCCGCAGCCCGAGCGACTCGGCTTCGCGGCGGGCCTCGTCGCGCAGCTCGAGCGCGCGCGCGGCGTCCCCCGGCCGGCCGCGCCGCGCGAGCGCGCGCGCCAGCGCGAGGCGGCTGAACGCCGTCGGAACGCGCAGCCCGGCGTCGTCGTTCGTGGAGAGGGCGCGCTCGAGGTGCTCCACGGCCGTTTCGAAGTCGCCGAGCGCCTCGGCGAGGCCGCCCATGTGGCGCTCGATCGAGCCCTGCCCGCCGATCGCGACGCCGTAGACGACGTGACGGTGGGCGTGGGGCCGCAGCAGCTCGTAGAGGCGCTGGCAGGCCCGCGCGCTCCCGACCCGGGGCGCGGCGAGCGCGAACATCCCGATCGAGGTGAACCAGGTGCCGTCGCGCCGCAGGTCGGCGAAGCCCCCGGCCTCGGCGGCGTCCACCAGCGCGCGAGCGCGAGCAGCGTCGCCGAGCTCGTCGAAGAGCACCGCGAGCGGTCCGCGCCACATCGGCACCGCGCGCGCGAGCGCGTCGAGCTGGTCGACGGCCGTCCGGTAGACGTCGAGCTCGTCCCGCTCGAGCCGGACGGCGAGCCGCAAGCCCTCGATCGAGTTGCGGAGCGTCGAGAACGGATCGGTGAGGAAGAGCTCGGGCTCGACGTCGGCGGCGCGCACGGCCTCGTCCAGGCGGCCCGCGAGCAGCGCGAGCCCCCCGCGCGCGAGCCGCGCGTACACGGCGGTGCTCTGGAGCCGCCACTCTCCGACGAGGCGCGCGATGCGCGCCACCTCCTGCTCGGCCCCGAGCCGGTCCCCGAGCTCCAGGAGATCGCGCATGCGCCAGCGGCGGATCTCCATGTGCAGCCGCCGGTCGCCGACCTGCGGCAGCAGCGCGACGGCCTCCTCCATCATCGCCAGCATCGCGTGCGGGTCGCCGTCGGGTCCCCAGCGCACGAAGTGATCGGCGAGGAGCGCGGCGACCAGCGCGGAGGGGTCGCCGAACGAGCGCGCCATCGCGACCGCATCGCGCGCGAGCCGCTCGCGCCGCTCGCTCTCGTCCGAGAAGATCAGCGCGTTGGCGAGCTCTGCGACGACCGCGCAGCGCAGGCGCGAGGGCTCGGGCGGGAGCGCACGCGCCGCGCGCTCGAGCAGATCCACCACGCGCGGGTTGGGCACCATGCCGATCTCGAGCCGGCCGTACTCGAGCGCGGCGCGCGCCAGCTCGTCGGGTCGGCCGAGCGACTCCGCCAGCCGCACCGCCTCCTCGTAGACCTCGCGCGCCGGGTCGATGTGCGCCGCCGAGCCTTCGGCCGCGCCGAGCAGGAGCAGGAGCTCGAGGCGGCGCGACTCGTCGGGCGGACAGGCGGAGAGCGCCTGGAGCGCGCGTCGCGCGTGCCGCGCGGCCTCGTCCCAGGCGAGCGCGGCGAGGGCCGCTCGCGCAGCGCGCTCGCTCCACTCGAGCGCCCGCGTCGCGCCGCCGAGCGGCACCGCGCGGAACCAGTGGTGCGCGAGCTCCGTGGCCGGCGGCTCGGCGGCGCCCTGGTGCAGTCGTTCGAGCGCCTCCGCCACCTGGCGGTGGGCCTGGGCGCGCTGCGAGGGCGCGAGGTCGGCGTAGAGTGTCTCCGGGATCAGGGCGTGCGCGAAGCGCCACCGCTGCGCCTCGTCCCTCAGCTCCGAGAGGACGCCGAGGCGCGCTGCATCGGCGAGCCCCTCGAGCAGCGCGAGCACGGGCTGACCCGACGCGTGCTCGAGCGTCGAGAGGTCGAACTCGAGGCCGATCACGGCGGCCAGCGAGAGCAGCGCGTGCGCCGGCGGCGGCAGCGGCGCCAGGTGGCGGCGGATCACGTCGCGCACGCTGTCGGGCAGCTCGGCCGCGGCGCCGCCCGCGCCGATGCCGTCCGGCGCGCCGACCACGCGCACCATCTCCGCGAGGAAGAACGGGTTGCCGCCGGTCGTCCGCGCCAGCGTCGACACCAGCTCGCGCGACGGCTCGACGCGGGTCGTGCCGCGCACGAACGCGGCGACCTCGCTCGCGGCGAGCCCCCCCAGCGCGAGCCGCTCCGAGACGCGGGCGAGACGCGCGGCGGCTTCCGGCGTCCGACGCATCTCGGTGTCGCGGTGCGTCGCGAGGATCAGGAGCGCGCTCGACGCGAGCTCGGGTGCGACGTACGCGAGCAGGTCGAGCGAGCCCGAGTCCGCCCAGTGCAGGTCGTCGAGCACGACGACGACCGGCTCGGCGCCGGCGGCGTCCGCCGACGCGACCAGGAGCTCGGCGAACGCCGCGAGCAGCATCAGCCGGTCCTCTCCTGCCGGCGTCGCGGAGTCGTCCGCCGCGGCGGCCGGGCCGAGCCGCGGTCGCACCGCCGGGACGAGCTCCGCGAGCGGGCGCTCGACGCCGGTCGCGAGCGCGCGCAACGCGGTGTCGTCGAGCCACGCGGCGCACGCGCGCAGCGGGCGGCGCCACGGCCAGAACGGCGGTGGATCGCTGCGGTCCGGGCAGCGGCCCCAGAGCACGCGCTCGGGCGGCAGGTCCTGGCCCGCCAGGAACTCTTCGACCGTGCGGGTCTTCCCGATGCCCGGCGGACCGCTCACGAGCACGAGCCCGCCGCGTCCCGCCCGCGCCCGCGCGAGCGCGGACGCGAGCCTCTCGAGCTCGCGCTCGCGGCCGACGAAGGGCGAGTCGGCGGGATCCGAGCCGTAGCCCTCGCGTTCGATCGTCATGGCGCAACGCCCGCTTCGTGTACGGCGGGATTCTAGACGACGGGAGGGTCGCCGTGGCCGCGCGGCCGGAGCTCTTCGCCTTCGCTTCGGAGGACGCCGTCGCCCGGCCCGGGCGGCCCGCGATGGGCGGCTCGCCGGGAGGGCCGCTCTTCAGCCCGACTTGCGGGCCACGATGCTCACGTAGGCGATAGAGCGGCGACGGGTCGACCCCGACCGCCGCGGACACCCCGGGCCGGCTCGCCACGCAGCGCGTGATCGCGCCCGTGCCACAGCCGACCTCGAGCACGCGCGCGCCCGGCGAGAGCGCGGCGTCGTCAGCAGCGCGCGCAGCGGGTCGGCCGCGCGCGTGCGT
>DATAGA010000611.1:0-6014 GCA_036257215.1 Myxococcota bacterium | reverse complement strand
CGCTCGCGGACCCGGGCCCGGAGTCCGCCGCCGTGACGCCCGCTCCGCTCGCGCCGGTCGAGCCGGGGCCGGCCGACGCCGGCGGGCGCTTCGTGCGCGTCGCGCACTACCACCTCCCGGTCGCGCGCCCGAGCGCGGCCGCGCGCGCCTCGGCGGGGGCGGAGTCCGGCGAGGGCGAGGCGCCGCTCTGGCTCGCGCTGCGCCTCTTCTACGACCTCGCCGCGCGCTGCGAGCGCGTGGTGCTCGAGTACCGCGGCCGCCGCGGCGCGGCGCCGCTCGTGCGCGTCCAGCGCGAGGCGCTGCTCGACCGCTTCGCGCCGGGCTTCGGCGGCGCCCGCAAGCCGGCGTGGGCCGCGACGCTCGCCGCGTTCGAGCGCGAAGGCGCCGGCGTCGCGCTCTGGCTCGGACCGGACGACGCGGCGCTCCCGGACGCGGCGACGCTGGACCTCCTGTGCGCTGCCGCCGCCGACGGCCGCGCGCGCGCCCTGGCCGAGGGTGACGAGCCCGCGCTCGACGCCGCGCTCGCCGACGCGCTCGCGCGCGCCGGCGCGCCGCTCGCGCTCCCGCTGCGGCTGCGAGCCGACGCGGCGTGAGCGCCGCCTCTTCCGGCGGCGACGGCGCCTCGCGAACGATCGCAGCCCCCGAGAGCGCGGGCCTCGCCCGCCTGCGCGACCGCGTCGCCTCGATTCCCGGCCGCGTCGAGGCCTGGGACGACCGCTGCGTCGCCCTGCCCCCCCTCGACGGATCGACACTCCGAGGTGTCGTCGCGACGGGCGCGGGCAGCTCGGCCGAGCACGCGCGCCTCCTCGCGGCGCTCCTCGGCGAGCTCGGGCTCCCGGCCCGCACGGAAGCGCCGAGCGCCTTCCTGCGCGAGCCGCCCGCGCGGGCGCGGGACGAGCTGCTCGTCGTCTTCAGCCAGGGGCTCGCGCCCAATGCGCGTCCCGCGCTGGACGCGGCGCCGGCCTACCGCGCGGCCGTGCTCGTCACGGCGGTCGCTCCGGGCGACCCCGATCCCGGGCGCGCGCGCGCGCTCGCCGCGTTCGAGGCGACGGGCGGCGTGCGCGTCGCGCTCCGGGTCGAGCGCGAGGCGGGCCTGCTCGTGCGCGTCGTGGGCCCGATGCTCGCCCACCTCGCCGCGATCGCGCTCGCGCGCTCGCTCGGGGCGGCGTTGGGCGCGCCGCCGGCGCCCTGGCCCGCAGCCGCGCCCGTCGCGCTTGCGGCCGCCTTGCGCGCGGCCTCAGAGCGCGCGCGCTCGCTCGCGGCGGCGCAGCCCGGCGACCCGCTCGCGGGCGCGCTCGCGCTCGTCGCGGGCGGGCCGCACGCCGCGCGCGCCTCGCACCTCTCGCGCAAGCTGCTCGAGGGCCTGCACGCTCCGTGGCCCCCCGTCTGGGACGTCCTCGACTTCGCTCACGGCGGCTTCCAGCAGCTCGCCGCAGCCGACTCGGCGACCGTCCTCTTCCTCGCGCGCGCCGACGCCCCGGACGAAGCGCCGCTCTTCGCGCGGGCCGCGTCGATGCTCGACGCGCGCCAACGCAGCCTCACGCTGGATGCCTCGCTGCCCGGCCCGCTCGCCCTGCTCGAGCACGAGGCGATGGCGAACGAGCTCCTGCTCGCCGCGCTCGCCGCCCGCGGCGCCGATCCCTCGCGCTGGCCGGGCCAGGGGCGCGATGGGCCGCTCTACGAGATCGACGCGCCGCCCGCGAGCGCGCGTCCCGTGGCCGGCGCGGCGTCCGTGGCCGGCGCGGCGTCCGTGCCCGGCGCAGCGCAGCGCAGCGCAGCGTCGTCCGCGTATCCCACCCCGTCCCGCGCGCTCGCCTCGCTCGCGTGGCCCGAGCTCTCGCGCCTCCTCGCCGAAGGCGTGCGCACGGCCGTCGTGCCGCTCGGCTCGACGGAGCAGCACGGGCCGCACCTTCCCTTCGCCACGGACACCCGCATCGCCGACGCGCTGGCCGCGCGCTTCTGCGAGCGCGTGCCCGAGGCCGTCGCGCTCCCCGCCATCGCCCTCGGCTGCGCCGACGAGCACCTCGGCTTCCCCGGGACCCTCTCGCTGCGCGCCGAGACGCTGGCGGCGGTGCTGCGCGACGTGCTTCGGTCGCTCGAGCGCGCGGGCTTCGAGCGCGCGCTCGTCTTCTCCGCGCACGGCGGGAACGCGGCGCTCCTGCGCGAGCTCGCGCCCGCGCTCGACCGGGAGTGCGCGCTCGAGGTGACGGTCGCCGCAGACCACGGCGCGCTCGCCGACGCGCTCTTCGCCGAGGCCGCGCGCGCGGGCGTGTCCGCGGCCGCAGCGGGTCACCACGCCGGCGAGCTCGAGACGTCGATCCTGCTCGCGCTCGCGCCCGAAGACGTGCGGCGCGAGCGCGCGGCGGCGGGCGTGCTCGACGTCCCGCCGGACCCGCAGGCGCTCTTCTATCCCGATCTGCGCGAGAACGCGCCGAGCGGCGTCGTCGGAGACCCGACCGCCGCCGACGCCGCGCGCGCGGCGCGCTACCTCGACGCGTGGGTCGATGTGCTGGTCGAGCGCTACCGGCGCGCGAAGAAGCGCGCGTAGGCGAACGGCACGAAGAGGCCGTAGTAGAGCTGGTTCGGGACTACCCGCAGGCCCCAGGCGGGCTCGATCCCGGCGAGGATCGAGGCGTCCGAGAGCGCCCAGAGGCCGTAGTAGACGGCGACGTACGCCGTGACGGCGCGCAGATACGCCTGGAGCTCCGGCGGGCCGCCGCGCGCGTCGACGATGCGCCGGCGCACGAACGCGACCATCCCGAGGAAGAGCGTCTCGTGCACGAGCCAGAGCGCCTGGCCGGGGAGCGGGCCGAGCGCCGCCGCGAGGAGCGCCTGCGCGCCGTACGCCGCGACGGGAACGACCGGGGTGAGCAGCGCCGCCTCGCGCAGCGCGGGCCCGAGCGCGCAGCGCTTGCCCGCGAGATACGTGACGAGGAGGAGCGCGCGGAAGTCGCCGAGCAGGACGAAGAGGAGGCCGAGCGCCGTGGGCGCGGCGCCGCCGAGGCTGCGCGCGAGCGGCCCGGTCGCGAGCGGGTCGAGCAGAGTCTGCACCGCGAAGACGAGTGCCCAGCGGTCGACGAACGCCGCCGCCGGCGGGTAGACGCCCGGGGCCGCGGGGCGTCCGCGCAGCGCGCGCCAGGCGAGCCAGAGCGCGGGCGCGGCGAGGAGCGCCCAGAGACCCTGGAGCTCGCTCTCGTAGAACGCGCGCCAGCTCGAGACGTCGCTCACCGGCGGCGCAGCCGGCGCTCGAGCCCGGGGAAGACGCCCGCGCCGTCGAGCAGCGCGTTGCTCCAGCCCGTGGCGATGCAGTACGCGCGGTCGTGCCCGCCCTGGTGGTGGCGCGCGTGCTCGTCGGGCGGGAGCACGAGGCGGAGGCGCTGGAGCACCCGCGCGATCGGCGCGGGGTCGCTCCGGTGGCACTGGAGGTGGATCTCGTTCGTGAGCGCGACGTACACGCCGAGCGCGAGGGACCCGCCGAGCAGCGCGGCAGCGGCGGGACCCGGCAGCACGCCCACCGTCCAGGTCGCGAGCGCCAGCACCGGGACGACGGAGAGGGCGTTCGCGCCGCTGCGCTCGAGGAAGCCGTGGCGGCCGATCGCCGCCGGATCGCGGTGGTGCTCGCGGAAGCCGGCGATGAGATACGGGCCGAAGAGCGGGGTGCGCTCGCTGCCGAAGCGGTCGCACAGCCAGTGCACCGTGCCGGTCACGAGGTCGGCCGCGAACACGCCGACGACGGTCCCGCCCGCGAGCGCGACCGGAAAGGCGGACGCGAGCCCCCGGAAGCGCCACGCGAGGTGGGCCGCGAGGAGCGCCGCCGCCCCGATCGAGGCAGCCTCGAAGACGCGCATCCAGGGCGAGCTCGTCGGCGGCACGGCGGCGAATGGTATCCCCGCAGCGCCCGCGCTGTACACTCGCTCACGGCATGGCGGAGCCCGAGCGGACCCACGACCCCGCGCAGCCCGCGCCGGCCCCGCCTCCCGCTCCGACGGAGCCGCCTCACGCGACGGAACCCTCGCGCGCGCCGCCGGTGCGTCTTCCCCTCGGCGTGCAGCTCGCATACGGCATGCCGAGCTTCGCGGGCGCCGCGATGGCGATCCCCCTGGCGATCCACCTCACCATCTTCTACTCGGACGTGGTCCTCGTCCCGCTCGGGTGGATCGCGCTCGCGAAGGCCGTCTCGCGCGCCTTCGACGCGATGACCGACGCGGTGATGGGCTGGGTGACGGACCGGACGCGCAGCCGGTTCGGCCGCCGGCGACCGTACATGGCGGTAGGCGCGCCGCTCGCGGCCATGGCGTTCGTCGCGCTCTTCGCGCCGCCCGCGAACCTCACGCCCACGGCGGCGGGCGCGTGGCTCCTCTCCTGCTACGTGCTCTACTACCTGTTCCACACGATCTACCTCATCCCGCACTACGGGCTCGGGCCCGAGCTCACGCAGGACTACCACGAGCGCTCGCGCCTCTTCGGGATCTCGGAGGCGTTCACGGTGGCGGGCACGATCGTGGCGGCGCTGCTCCCGAGCCTGCTCGTCGCGGCGCTCGGCGACCGCGACGGCTACTTCGCGTTCGGCGTCCTGTTCGGAGCGCTCCTCACCCTGCTCTACTGGAACCTCGTGCTGCGCGTGCGCGAGCGGCCCGACTTCGTGCACCGGCCGTCGAACCCGCTCGTCCCCGGCGTGCGGCGCGTCATGCGCAACCGCGTGTTCCGGATCCTCCTCGTGGTCTACGTCGTCGGGTCCATCACGGGCGCGATCCCGGGCATGCTGATCCCGTACTTCACGAAGTACGTGCTGAAGCCGCCGGACCCGAACCGTTGGCTCTCGATCCTGCTGGCCTCGTACTTCGTGTCCGGGTTCGTGTTCCTCCCCGCCTGGATCTGGGCGGCGCGCCGGTTCGGCAAGAAGCCCGTCTGGCTGGCGAGCTTCGTGTCTGCAGTGACGGGCTCGGTGGCCATCTTCTTCGTACAGGAGGGCCAGACGACGCTCGCCGTCGTCCTCCTGATCTGGGCCGGCAGCTCCTTCGGCGCGCGGCTCTTCCTCGGGCCCGCGATCCAGGCGGACGTGATCGACTACGACGAGCTCCAAACGGGCAAGCGCCGCGAGGCGCAGTACGGGGCGCTCTGGTCGCTCATGATGAAGTTCACGGTGATCCCGAGCATGGCGCTCCCGCTCGCCGTGCTCGAGTCGATGGGCTTCGAGCCGAACGTCGAGCAGAGCGACTCCGTCAAGCTCGCCATCCGCGTGATGCTCGCCCTCGTCCCGGCCGCGTCCGCCCTCGTCGCCGGCGCGATCGCCTGCTTCTACCCGATCAGCGAGCCGGTCCACCGGCAGATCTGGGCCGGCATCGAGTCGCACCGCCGCGGCGAGGTGGCGCAGGACCCGATCAGCGGTCGCCGGCTCCCGCCGCCCGCGGACCGCGGCGTCGACGAGGACACGGGCTGGTTCCTCGACCACTTCTCGCCGCGCGAGCTGCGCGCCTACGCCGCGGGCGGCCCCGACCGCCTCGTGCGCCGCGCGCTGTTCCACGGAGGCCTCTGGATCGCGCTCGCCGCGACGGCCTGCACCTCCGTCGCGTGGACGCTCGGCGACCTCACCCGCGACATCGGACTCCAGGCCGTGCTCGAGGTGGTCCTCGCGGGCTTCGCGCTGACGGCCGTCGCCTACCACGGCATCCGCCTGCGCGCGGCGCTGCGCATGCGACGCGCGCCGGTCCCGGCGGACCTCGTCGCGCTACACCTCGCCGCGGCGTAGGAGCGGTGGGCGCGCGAACCTAGAAGCGGCCGTGGCGGCCGCTGCCGCGCGCGAAGCGCGTCGCGCCCTCGCGCGACTCGCCGCTCTCGAGCACCTCGATGCCGAGCCGCACCTCGTTCGCGAGGGCCGCCGCCTCGGGGAAGCCGGCCTGCTCGTAGACCGAGCGGCGGTCGGAGCGCAGGCAGAGCTGCGGAAACGCCGCGATCTCTCGCGCGAGCGCCTCGGCCGCGGCGCGCGCGCCTCCGCGCGGGACGACGCGATCGGC
>DATAGA010000530.1:0-3185 GCA_036257215.1 Myxococcota bacterium | reverse complement strand
CGTCGGGGGTCACGTCGGCGAGGCGGTCGGGGTCCGCGCCGCGGAGCTCTGCCTTCGCCAGCTTGCGCCAGCGCTCCACGTCCGCCCGGGTTCCCTTCGCCATCGTCTCTCTCCTGTCGCAGCCGGCCGAGGATAGCAGTGCGAGGTCCGAGTCGGACTGGCCGTTTCCCTTCCGGACCGGATCGCCGGGCGCGCGGCTTCGCCGCGCTTTCCCCGGCGAGCCGGGGCTACATCGCGCGCCGATAGCGGCCGCCCACCTCGAAGAGCGCGTTCGTGATCTGGCCGAGGCTCGCGACCTTCACCGTCTCCATGAGCTCGGCGAAGACGTTGCCGCCGCTGCGCGCCACCTCCTGGAGCCGCGCGAGCGCGGGCCCGCACTCGGCGGCGTGGCGGGCCTGGAAGGCGCGCAGCCCCGCGAGCTGCGCGTCCTTCTCGGCGTCGCTCGCGCGCATGAGGCCCGTCGGCTGGAGCGCATCCGCCGACTCCGCGCCCTCGAAGGTGTTGACGCCGACGATCGGCAGCTCGCCCGAGTGCTTCCTCGACTCGTAGAGCAGGCTCTCCTCCTGGATGCGGCCGCGCTGGTAGAGCGTCTCCATCGCGCCGAGAACGCCGCCCCGCGCCGAGAGGCGCTCGAACTCCGCGAGGACCGCTTCCTCCACGAGTTCGGTGAGCTCGTCGACCAGGTACGAGCCCTGGAGCGGGTTCTCGTTTCGCGTCGTCCCGAGCTCGCGCTGGATGATGAGCTGGATCGCGAGCGCGCGGCGCACCGATTCGGGGGTGGGCGTGGTCACGGCCTCGTCGTACGCGTTCGTGTGGAGGCTGTTGCAACGGTCCTGGATCGCGAGGAGGGCCTGGAGCGTCGTCCGGATGTCGTTGAAGGCCATCTCGCGCGCGTGCAGCGAGCGGCCCGACGTCTGCACGTGGTACTTGAGCTTCTGGCTGCGCTCGCTCGCGCCGTAGCGCTCGCGCATGGCGAGCGCCCAGATGCGCCGCGCGACGCGCCCGATCACGGCGTACTCGGGGTCGAGCCCGTTGCTGAAGAAGAACGAGAAGTTCGGCGCGAACGCGTCGACCGTCATGCCGCGCGCGAGGTAGTACTCGCAGTAGGTGAAGCCGTTCGCGAGCGTGAAGGCGAGCTGCGTGATCGGATTCGCGCCGGCCTCTGCGATGTGGTAGCCGGACACCGAGACCGAGTAGAAGTTGCGCACGTTCTGCTCGACGAACCAGGCCTGCACGTCGCCCATGAGCTGCAGCGCGAACTCCGTCGAGAAGATGCAGGTGTTCTGGGCCTGGTCTTCCTTCAGGATGTCGGCCTGCACGGTGCCGCGAACGCGTGAGAGGACGTCCGCGCGCAGGCGCGCGTACGTCTCCACGTCGACGGCGCGGTCGCCGCGGATCCCGAGGAGGCCGAGCCCGAGGCCGTCGTGGCCCGCCGGGAGCGCGCCCTCGTAGGCGGGGAGCGCACCTTCGGCCGCGAACCGCGCGCGCACCTCGTCGAGGCGCCCCTCGGCGCGCAGGTGCTTCTCCACCGCCTGGTCGATCGCGGCGTTCAGGAAGAACGCGAGCACGATCGGCGCGGGGCCGTTGATCGTCATCGAGACCGAGGTGTCGGCGGCGCACAGGTCGAAGCCCGAGTAGAGCACCTTGGCGTCGTCGGCGTGGCAGACCGAGACCCCCGACGTCCCGACCTTGCCGTAGACGTCGGGCGGCGTGTCGGGGTCGCGCCCGTACAGCGTCACGCTGTCGAAGGCGGTCGAGAGCCGGACGCCCTTCTGGCCGGCCGAGAGCAGGTGGAAGCGCCGGTTCGTGCGTGCCGGCCCGCCCTCGCCGGCGAACATGCGCGTCGGGTCCTCGCTCTCGAGCCGGAACGGGAACACGCCGGCCGTGAACGGGAAGCGCCCGGGCAGGTTCTCCCGGCGCAGGTAGCGGACGAGCGTCCCGGCATCGGCCCCGCGCGGCAGCGCCACCTTCGGGACGCGGCTCCCGGCGAGCGACTCGCTGTGGTTCTCGACGCGGTGGACGCGCTCGCGCACCGCGTACTCCTGGGCGTCGGCGCGGTAGGCGGCCTCGGTCTCGGGCCACGCGTCGAGCTCCTCCCGCAGCGCCGCGGGGAGCTCCGCCAGCGCGCGCTCGCGTTCGGCCTCGAGCGCAGCGCGCGCGCCGGGGGCCTCGCCGCCGAGGAGACGCGCGGCCCGCGCGCAGCCCTCGGCGTCGCGCGCGCGCTCGGCGAGGCGCTCCGTCTCCGCGCGGTAGCCGCGCACCAGCTCGGCGATCTCGGCGAGGTAGCGGCTGCGCGCCGCCGGCACGAGCTCGGACGCGAGCGGCACCTCCTTGCGGGCGGGCCGGGGGCCGAGGCGCGGGCTCTCGCCGAGGCGCGCGACGAGCGCCTCGTAGAGCCGGTCCATGCCCGGGTCGTCCCAGGCGCGGGCCACGGTCGCGAAGACGGGGACCTCCGCGTCGGGGCTCTGGAAGGCCTGGCGGTTGCGCCGCCACTGCTTGCGCACGTCGCGCAGCGCGTCCTCCGCGCCGCGGCGGTCGGACTTGTTCAGCACGACGAGCTCGGCGAAGTCGAGCATGTCGATCTTCTCGAGCTGCGACGGCGCGCCGTAGTCGGGCGTCATCACGTAGACCGGCACGTCCGCCAGGTCGACGACCTCCGAGTCGCTCTGCCCGATGCCCGCCGTCTCGAGGACGAGGAGGTCGAAGCCGCCGGCCTGGAGCACGCGCAGCGCGTCGGCGACGGTCGCCGAGAGCGCGAGGTGCGCTGTGCGCGTCGCCAGCGAGCGCGCGAAGGCGGCCGCCCCGTGGATCGCGTTCATGCGGATCCGGTCGCCGAGCAGGGCCCCGCCCGAGCGCCGGCGCGTCGGGTCGACGAGCAGGAGACCGACGCGGCCGTCCGGATGGTCCCGCCGCCAGCGCCGCACGAGCTCGTCGACGACGCTCGACTTCCCGGCGCCCCCCGTACCCGTGATGCCGACGACCGGCGCTGCGGGGCCGCGGCGCAGCGCGGCGAGCCGCCGCCGCAGCGCGTCCGCTTCGGCGGGCCGGGCCGCCGCGTGGAGCTCGAACCAGCTGATCGCCTGCGCGAGCGCCGCGGGGTCGCCGGCGCCCACCCGCTCCACGAGCTCCACGTCGGCGGCCGGCTCGCGCCGCGACGCGGCGCACTCCTCGAGCATCGCGCGGAT
>DATAGA010000479.1:0-6340 GCA_036257215.1 Myxococcota bacterium | reverse complement strand
CCTCAACGGCACGAGCCCGGGCGGCTGGGTCGAGCATGCCCGGCGCATCCAGGACGCCGGCGCGGACGCGCTCGAGCTGAACCTCTACCAGGTCGCGGCCGACCCAGTGCTCTCGAGCGCGGACGTCGAACGGCGCGATCTCGACCTCGTGCAGGCGCTGCGCGGAGAGGTCCGTATCCCGCTCGCCGTGAAGCTCTCGCCGTTCTTCACCGCGCTCGCGCACTTCGCTCCCGCGCTGGCCAAGGCGGGCGCCGACGGGCTGGTGCTCTTCAACCGGTTCTACCAGCCGGACTTCGATCTCGACACGCTCGAAGTGACTCCGCACCTCGTGCTCTCGACTTCCAGCGAGCTGCGGCTGCCCCTGCGCTGGATCGCGATCCTGCGCGGACGGGTCGGCGCCTCGCTGGCCGCGACGTCGGGCATCCACGCGGCGGAGGACGTGCTCAAGGTGCTGCTCGCCGGGGCGGACGCCGCCATGCTGGCCTCGGCTCTCCTCGAGCGCGGCCCGGCGCTCCTCGGCTCGCTCCAAGCCGGGGTGACGCGTTGGATGGAGGAGCGCGAGTACGAGTCCGTCGAGCAGTTGAAGGGAAGCCTGAGCCAGAGCGCTGCGCCGAATCCCGAGAGCTTCGAGCGCAGCAACTACCGCCGCACTCTCCGCTCGTACTCGAGCTCGTTCCGGAGCTAGGGAGCGCGTCAGCATGCGGGGCGTGCCGAGCACGGGCCGGGCGCGTAGACGGAGGCGGCGAGCCGGGCTGCTCGCCGCGTTGGCCTTCGGCGCCGCGGCGCAGCCGAGCGCAGGAGACGCCGCGCCCGCCTTTGCACCACGCAAGCGCGAGTGGGAGCGCGCGGTCGGAGGGCGGGCGGCCGCCAAGCTCCGGATCCACGCCCGCCTCGAGGGCTGGCCGACGCGCCTGCACGTCGACGCCGCCGAGCTGCCGCAGGACGACCGCGCGTTTCTGCTCCGCGTGGCCCGCGACACCTGGCGCGGCCTCGCGGCTCTGCGCGATCGCGAGAACGGCCTGCCGATCGACCACGTGTACTTCGGCGGCGACTCGCTAAATCCCGCCCGAGCCGAGATCGGCGACTACACGGGGATCACGACGGTCGGTCTCTACGTGATCTCGATCGTCGCCGCCTGGGAGCTCGGATTCATCGACCGGAGCGATGCCGTCGCCCGCGTGCGGGCCGCGCTCGAGACCGTGCGCGACCTCGAGACCTGGGCCAGCATGTTCTTCAACTACTACGACACCACGACGCTGGAGCGCACGAGCGAGTTCCTCTCTTTCGTCGATTCGGCCTGGCTCACGGCCGGTGCCATGGTGGTGCGCAGCGCGTTTCCCGACCTGACCGCGGAGGTGAGCGAGCGCATCCAGCGGCGCAACCACCGCTTCTTCTACGACAGCGACCGCGAGCTGATGTCGCACGGCTACTACGTCGACTCGCGCGAGGACTCGACGTACCACTACGGGACCCTCTACACGGAGGCTCGGCTCGGGAGCCTGATCGCGATCGGCAAGGGGGATGTGCCGGAAGAGCACTGGTTCCGCCTGCAGCGCGTGCCCGAGCCGGACGGTCCGGGCGCGCGTCGGGCGATCGGGCGGCGCACCAAGCACCTCGACGGCGGCTACGAGGTGCACGGCGGCTGGTACGAGTGGCGGGGCGTGCGCTTCTTGCCGTCCTGGGGCGGGAGCATGTTCGAGGCGCTCCTTCCGACGCTCCTCGTCGACGAGCGGCGCTTGGCGCCGCGCAGCCTCGGGCGCAACGGGGAGGCGTACGTCGAGGTGCAGCGCCGCTTCGCCATCGAGGAGCTCGGCCTGCCGGTCTGGGGCATGTCTCCGTCCGCCACGCCCGGGGCCTACGAGGGCTACTACCGCGAGTACGGCGTGCCGCCGCTCGGCGTGCTCGGCTACGAGGGGTCGGTGGTGACGCCGCACGCCTCCGCGCTCGCGCTCGCGTTCGCGCCCGAGGCCGCGACCGCGAACCTGAAGCGCCTCGTCGAGCTCTACCCGATCTACGGGGACTTCGGCTTCTACGACGCGGCCGACCCGAGGACGGGACGCGTGGCGCCGATCTACCTGACGCTCGACCAGACCATGACGTTCATCGCGATCGCGAATCACCTGCGCGACGGGGTGATGCAGAAGCTCTTCGCGGCGGACCCGATCGCGCGCCGCGCCCTTCCGCTGCTGGCGGCGGAGGACTTCTTCGATTGACGCGGACTCGGCCCGCTCAGCCCGACGCCGCCGCCTCTCTCGCGACGGCGACGACCGCCTGCCCCGCCGCCAGGCCGCCGTCGCCGGGCGGGAGCCGGCGGTGCGAGAGCACCTCGAGGCCCGACGCCGCGAGCCGCCCGCTCAGCGTCTCGAGCAGGAGGCGGTTCTGGAAGCAGCCGCCCGTGAGCACGACGCTCGAGAGATCGAGGCGCCCGGCGAACGCGCACGCCGCGGCGGCGAGCCGCCCCGCGAGGGCGTCGTGGAACGCCGCGGCGAGAGACGCCGCCGGCTCCCCGCGCGCGCGCGCCGCCGCGATGGCGCGCACGAGGGGCGCGGCGGGGATCACGGCGGGTCCGTCGCCGAATCCCTCGCCGGGATCCGGCGCTCGCGGCTGCGGCTCGAGCGCGAGCCGGGCGGGCCGTGCGCCGTCCGCCGCGGACTCGAGGGCGAGCGCGGCCTCGGCTTCGTGGCTCGCCTCGTCGACGAGGTCGAGGAGCGAGGCGACCGCGTCGAAGAGCCGGCCGCACGACGAGGTGACCGGACTCGCGACGCCGCGCTCGGCCAGCGCGAGCACCGCCGCGAGGCGCTCGGGGTCGCGCCGTCCGTGCCACGGCAGGGCGGGCGGCCCCTCCGGAAACGCCCGCGCGAGCCAGACCGCGGCCATCCGCCACGGCTCGCGCGCTGCCGCGTCGCCGCCGGGGAGC
The DNA here is from genome assembly GCA_036257215.1 of Myxococcota bacterium. GTDB lineage: Bacteria > Myxococcota_A > UBA9160 > UBA9160 > UBA6930 > DATAGA01. The sequence continues at coordinate 3,423 of DATAGA010000479.1, read as the reverse complement.
CGCGCGCACTCGAGGTGCGCGAGGCGCTCGAACGAAGCGGCCTCTACTCGCAGCAGCTCGCCGCCCCAAAGCGTGCCGTCCGCTCCGTAGCCGAGCCCGTCGAGCGCGAGCGCGAGTGCGGGTCCGGTGCGTCCGTGCTCCAGGAGACACGCAACGGCGTGCGCGTGGTGGTGCTGCACGGCGACGCGGCGCGGCGCGATCTCGCGCGCGAGCTCGCGACCGACCCCGTCCGGGTGCAGGTCGTGGGCCACGACGGCGGGCGGCGCGCCGGCCAGCCGCGCGAGGTCGCCGACGCGTGCCACCGCGGCCTCGGCGGCCGCGACGCTGGCGAGGTCGCCCACGTGCTCGGCGAGCAGGAGCTCGCCGCCCCAGGCGAGCGCGGGCGCGCACTTGAGGTCGCCTCCGAGCGCGGCCACCGGGGCGCGCGCGCGGAGGCCGCCGGGCAGAGCCAGCACGATCGGTGCGTTCCCGCGCGAGAGGCGGACCGGAATGGGGCCCGACGGCGCACAGCGGAGCACGCCGTCGTCGTTCGGGCGGAGGATGTCCCTGTCGTGATCGACGATCAGGTCGGCGACGCCGCGGAGCCGCTCGCGCGCTTCGGCGCTGCGGTACAGCGTCGGCTCGCCCGTCGCGTTCGCCGAGGTCAGGACCAGCGCCGCGAAGCGCGGTGCCGCAGCGGCAGGCGCGGTGCCGGGCGCGAAGAGGATCAGCCAGTGAAGCGGCGCGCACGGGAGGATCAAGCCGAGGTCGCGGATGCCGGGTGCGACCGCCGCAGCAAGGCCGGACTCCCCGCAGCCGTCGCGTCGGCGCGGAGCGAGCAGCACGGGGCGGACGGGGCCCGCCAGGAGGCTTTCGTCGCGCGGCGAGAGCGCGGCGAGGCGCCGGGCCGTCACGGCGTCCGGCACCAGCACGGCGAAGGGCTTGACCGGCCGTGCCTTGCGCGCGCGGAGCTCGGCGACGGCGTGGTCGTTCGTCGCATCGCACGCCAGGTGGAAGCCGCCGTATCCCTTCAGCGCCACGATGCCACCGGCGCGTATCGACGCGGCCGCGAGCTCGACCGGATCGCCGTCGGGCTCCATCCCGTCCGACGCGACGGCGCGCAGGCGCGGGCCGCAGGCGGGGCACGCGATCGTCTCGGCGTGGTGGCGGTGGTCGCCGGGGTCTTCGTACTCGGCGCGGCAAGGCGGGCACGGCGGGAACGCGGCGAGGGCGCTGCGTTCGCGGTCCCAGGGCAGCCCGGCCAGCACGGCCGCGCGCGGGCCGCAGCGCGCGCAGTGCGTGAAGGCGTAGCGGTGCCGTCGCGCGCGCGGGTCGAAGAGCTCCGCCAGACAAGCGGAGCAGATCGGCGCGTCCGGCGGCACGCGCGGGAGCGCCGGGCACGTGCCCACGACGCTCGTGCCGATCGCGAAGCCCACCGCTCCTCGCGGCGGAGACTCGCGTAGCTCGACCGCTTCGATGACGGCTCCGGCCGGCGGCGCCGACCGGAGCGCCGCGAGGAAGCGCTCGACCGCGGCCAGCGGACCCTCGACCGTGACGTGCACGCCTTCGGGAGCGTTGCACGCGTCGCCCGCGAGGCCGAGCTCGCGCGCGCGGCGCGCCGCCCAGGGCCGGAACCCGACGCCCTGCACGGCGCCGCGCACGTACAGCTCGCGGCGCACCTGCACTCAGCAGATCCTCGGAAGTGGAGCGCCGGTCGGGAGCACGAGCAGCCGGCGGCCCCCGAGCCGCGTGGCGACCGCGACGCGGGTCGGCCCGCTCCGCACGCGGCCGATGCGCGCGGCTTGCCGCCCGAGCGGATGCGCCCTCATCGCGTCGAGCACGCGGTCCGCGTCGCGCTCCGCGGCGAAGGCGACGCAGCGGCCCTCGCTCTCGAGGAACAGCGGATCGAGGCCGAACAGCTCGCACACTGCGCGCACCGGCGCGTCGACGGGGATCGCGTCTTCCTCGACCTCGATCTCCGCACCCGCCCCGCGCGCGACCTCGTGCAGCGTCGCGCCGAGCCCGCCGCGCGTCGGGTCGCGAAGGCAGTGGAGCTCCGGCGCCGCCTCGAGCGCCGCCTCCACCAGCGGCCCGAGCCACGCGCTGTCGCTCCGGATCTCGGACTCGAAGGCGAGCCCCTCGCGCACGGACAGCACGGCGGCGCCGTGCGCGCCGACCGCTCCCGAGAGGAGGACGACGTCGCCGGGGGCGACGCGGTCCGGCCGCAGCGCGCGCCCGGGCGGCACGAGGCCGATCCCCGCCGCGCTCACGTAGAGGCCGTCGCCCTTCCCGCGCTCCACCACCTTGGTGTCGCCCGTCGCGACGGGGACGCCCGCGGCGCGCGCCGCGGCACCGAGCGAGTCGACGATGCCGGCGAGGTCCGCGAGCGCGAAACCTTCCTCGAGCACGAGCGCGCACGCGAGAGCGAGCGGTCTGGCGCCGCACATGGCGAGGTCGTTCAGCGTCCCGTGCACGGCGAGCGAGCCGATGTCGCCGCCGGGGAAGTGCAGCGGGCTCACGACGAAGGAGTCGGTGGTGAACGCGAGGCGCGCGCCGCCCGCCTCCAGGACCGCACCGTCGTGGCGCGGCGCCAGCCACGCGTTGGCGAGCCGCGGGAACAGGAGCTCCTCGAAGAGCCGCGCGCTCGCCCCGGTTCCCGCTCCGTGCGCGAGCGTCACGCGGTCGCCCGCGTCCGTGGGGAAGGGGCACTCGGGCGCGAGCAGCCGGCTCGCGTCGACGCCGCGGCTCACGGACATGTCTCCGCGGCGCGGTGGCGCCAGTACGCGGCGCACGCGCCCTCGGCAGAGACCATCGGGGCGCCGAGCGGGTGCTCCGGCCGGCAACCCCGGCCGAACTCCGCGCATTCCGGCGGCCGGATCACGCCGCGCAGCACGTCGCCGGCGCGGCACGCCGCCGGCTCGCGCGGGCGCTCCGCGGGCACGAGCTCGGCGAACGCGGCCGCCGCGTCGAGCGCTCGGTAGGGGCCGCGCAGCACGAGGCCTCCCTCGGGAACGACGCCGATGCCGCGCCAGGGCCGGTCCGCCACTTCGAAGACCTCCTCCAAGAGCGCGCGTGCCGCCGGGTTGCCCTCTGGTCGCACCGCGCGGCGATACTGGATGTCGACGCCCGCCTCGCCCGCCTCGAGGAGCGCGACCGCGCGCGCGACGCCTTCGAGGATGTCGACCGGCTCGAAGCCGGTCGCGACGATCGGAATGCCGTGACGGCGCGGGATCGCCTCGTACTCCGCGGTTCCCATCACGGTGCACACGTGCCCCGCGGCGAGGAACGCCTGCACCCGCGAGTCGGACGCGCCGGCGATCGCCTCGAGGGCGGGCGGCACGCGCACGTGGGAGACGAGCAGAGAAAAGTTCTCGAGCTTGCGCGCGCGCGCGAAGCGCGCCGCCACCGCCACGGCGGGAGCCGTGGTTTCGAAGCCGACCGCCA
>DATAGA010000393.1:0-1851 GCA_036257215.1 Myxococcota bacterium | reverse complement strand
GCCGTCCAGTCCGGCGTACGTCGCGTTCGCGAGCTCGCCCAGCGTCGGTGCGCCCGTGAGCGCCAGCCCCGGCGCGGCGGCGGGGCCCGGCGGCCGCGGCGGCTCGGCCGCGGCGGCACCGGCGAGGAGCAGCAGCGCCGCGAGCCCGAGTCCCCGCGTCCTACGCGTCGTCACCCGGTCAGGATGCATCGCGCGGGCGGGTCCTTCCAGCGCCGCCGCCATGGCGCCCGCTCGTAGTACGCTCTGCGCGTGCCGCCCGACGACGCGCCCGTCGATCCGCTCGCCCTGCTCCAGCGCATGCCGATCTTCGGCGGCGTCACGCGCGAGGCGCTCGCGTTCCTGCTCGAGCGCGCCCGCGCGACGCAGGTCCCCGCCGGCGAGTGCTTCTTCCGCGAGGGCGACCGCGGCGGCTCGGCGTTCGTGCTGGAGCGCGGCCGCGCGCTCGCCGCGAAGTCGTTCGGCGACGGCGAGGTGGCGCTGCTCGAGCTCCGGCCCGGCGACTGCTTCGGCGAGGTGGCGCTGCTCGACCTCGGGAAGCGCAGCGGCACGGTGCGCGCGCTCGAAGACTGCGCGGCGCTCGAGCTCTCGGCGCGCGCGCTGCACGCGCTCTCGCGCGACCACCTCGACCAGTTCGCGCTGATCTACATGAACCTCGGGCGCGAGGTGAGCCGGCGCCTGCGCCTCGCGGACGCGCGCCTCTTCCGCGCGAAGCTCGAGCTCGGCGATCCCGCCGTGGGGGGCTACGACTTCAAGGCGGAGTGAGGCGGTGCGCCGCGACGGGCGGAGCTACGCTCCCACCCTCGGGCTGCGCCCACGACGGAGGACCCAGCGTGATCGCCGAAGGCCACTGCTACTGCGGAGCGCTGCGCTACCGCGCCGAGGGAGACCCCCTCTTCAAGGGTCAGTGCCACTGCCGCGAGTGCCAGTACATCTCCGGCGGCCACCCGAACGTCGTGCTCGGGATGCCCGTCGCGAACTTCAAGTACACGAAGGGCGAGCCCAGGACGTTCCGCCGCTCAGACCTCGAAGCGCCCGCGACGCGCGAGTTCTGCGCCGAGTGCGGGACGCACATCGCGACGCGCGCGCCGGGTCTGCCCCACGCGGTGCTGATCAAGGTCGGAACGCTCGACGACCCGAAGCTCTTCGGCGCGCCACAGATGGTGATCTGGACGATCGACAAGCAGCCCTTCCACCACGTGCCCGAGGGCGTCCCGACCTTCGAGCGCGTGCCGGGGCGCTGAGCAACGCGCCTGCGGTCATGAAGGCGCTCATCGAAGGCTACGAGATCTTCCCCGGCGAGCACTGCGGCAGCGCGTCGATGCGCGGCCTGCTGAAGCACTACTGCGGCCTCGCGCTCCCCGAGCCCGCGGTGTTCGGGCTCTCCGCGGGGCTCGGGTGCGCGTACGTCGAGAACCCGGCGCTCCAGCCTCCCGTTGCGGTGTTCGGTCGCACAGCAACGCTCGAGCTCGACCTCTGCCGCATCCTGGGCGTCGACTACCGCGAGACGACGGATGCCGACGACGACCACGCGTGGGAAGCCGTGCGCGCGCAGGTGCTCGCCGGACGGCCGACGATGCTCTCGGGCGACATCCTCTACCTCGACTACCGCGAGTTCAAGGTGCACTTCCCGGGGCACCGCTTCGTGCTGCTGGGCTTCGACGACGAGGCGCAGAAGGCGTTCGTCGCGGACCGCATCCGACCCGAGGTCGAGGCGTGCTCGTACGCGGCGCTGCGCAAGAGCCGCAATCCCCCCGAAGGGCTCTCGACCCACAACCTCTGGGGTCGCTTCCACGACACCAAGGTCGGACGCAGCCTCCCGGAGGCGGCGCGGCTCGCGATCCGCGAGTGCGC
>DATAGA010000544.1:0-2586 GCA_036257215.1 Myxococcota bacterium | reverse complement strand
GACCGGCTCGATCCGCCCCGAGTCGAGGAACCAGAGCTCGAAGCGCGGCGGCTCCGCGAGCCCGAGCGACTCCTGCAGCGCGCGGGCGTAGACCCGGCCCTGGCCTCGATAACCGAGGGCCCGCCCCGCCGTCTCGGCGGGTGGAACGCGGTCGGTCTTGTAGTCGGCGATCACGAGCCGGCCGCTGGCCGGGTCACGGTAGACGAGGTCCACGACCCCGCTCCAGCACCCGACCGGGTCGGCCGGAGGCTCGCCTTCGCGCTCCCCGGCGCGGGCGGCTTCGAGCGGACGGAAGGGCTCGAGCGCCTCGGGCGCCAGGAGGACCGGCAGCTCGCGAGCGACCACGTGGGGCGCGAGCCGCCGGAGCGCCTCGAGCAGAGGGCCGTCGAAGAACGCGGCGAGGAGGCGCTGCGCCTCCGCCTCGGCAGCGGACGCGGCGGCGCACGCGCCGAGCGCGTCCACCAGCGGTCCGCGCAGAGCGGCCAGCGCTCGCGCCCGCGCCTCCGCGGGCGGCGCGAAGAGATCGAGACCTTCGAGCGCGGCGTGGACCGCGGTGCCGATCGCGAGCGCGCTCGACCGGTCGGGGCCGCGCGTCTCCCCGGCGCCCCGTCCGGGTCTCGCGCCGCCGAAACGCTCGTCGAGCCCGCGCCCCTCGCTCCCCTCGTCCTTCTCGGGCGCGGCGCCGCGCGAGCGCGGCCGCTCCATGCGCGCTCGCGCCGCGGCGCCGAGGCGAACGAGGCGGGCGGCAGCGGCCGCGACCTCCTCTGCGGTGGCGACGTCGGCCGCCGGCCCCTCTGCGCCGGTGCGCGGCGCGGCCGCCGCGCGCGCGCGCGCCTCGAGGGCGGGAAACCGCCAGCGCACGCCGCCCCGCACGAGCTCCGTCCCTCCTTCGGCTTCCGCGGCGAGGATCTCCGCGGCGAGGTCGGGGAGGCCGCCGCGGCGGTGCTGGAGCAGGTCGGCGAACGTCTCCGAGAGGGCGAGCGGCTTCGCCTCCCAGCCGAAGCGCCCCGACACCACGACGCGACGGCGCGCGCGGGTCAGCGCCACGTAGAGCGCGCGCACCTCCTCCGCGGCCCCCTTGCGCTCGCGCCGAGCGCGCAGCGCGGCGTAACCCGGCGTGCTCGCGCCGAAGAGCCGGTACTCGGGCGGCTCGTCGGGACGGCACACGTCGGTGTCCGGCGCTCCGCGCGCGCCGGACGCCTTCTCGATCGAGAGCAGGTAGACGTGGTCGAAGTCGAGCCCCTTCGCCCGGTGCACGGTCATGACGCGCACGGCGTCGCCCGCAGGCGAGCGCGGCGGCCCCTCGAACGGATCGGGCTCGCGCGCCGCCGCCTCGCGCAGGGCGCGGGCCACGCTGGCCGCGTCCGCGACGCCGCTCTCGAGCCAGCCGAGCAGCTCCCGCAGGAAGCGCTCGAGGTGCGCGAGGCGGTGACGACCGAGGTAGCGCGCGGCCTCGCCTGCCTCGAGGAGCACGACGCGGCGCAGTCGCTCGACGAAGCGGTCGGGCGGCTCGGTCTCGAACGAGAGCCGCAGGCGCGCGAGGTCGCAGAGCGCAGCGACGAGGCCGTCCTCGAACCCCGCGACCCGAGCGAGGCCGGGCACGCCCTCGGGCAGGGCGGCGACGGCCTGGCGCACGGCGGCTTCCGCACGCGCGACGGCCGCTCGGTCGTCCGGGTCGAGCTCGCGCGCGAGGCGCGGCAGACCCGCCTCGAAGAGCGGAAGCCAGGCGGCGTCCGGCACGCCGACGCACGCCGAGCGCAGCCACGCCACGAGCGCGAGCAGGTCGCTGCGGTCGAGCACCGCGCGCACGAGCGCACAGGCGTCGAGCACTTCGCGGCGCTGGTAGTAGCTGCGGTCGCTCTCGACCGCGAACGGCACGCCGCGCTCGCGTAGCGCGTCGAGCACCTCGTCGAGGTCGCTCGCGGCGCGCACGAGCGCGGCGCAGTCCGACCACGCGACCCCGTCCTCCGCGTGCAGGCGCTCGAGGTCGGCCGCGAGCGCCCGGGCTTCGAGCCGGCGCCCGTCGGCGACCCGCCGCCGCGGGCGGCCTGCCGCCCGCACGTCGTCCGGCTCCCAGCAGACCCAGGCCTCGACCGGGTGAGCGAGCGGCGTCGTCGAGCGCTCCGGGTCCTCGAGGAGCGGCTCGAAGCGCGGCTGCACGCCGCGCTCGGGCCGCATGATCGGCTCGATCGCGCGCTCCACCTCCTCGAGCACCGGCGCCGGCGAGCGGCGATTGAGCGCGAGGCGCAGCGGCGCGCCGCCGCCGAGCGCGCGCGCCAGGAAGCCGTCGTACGCGGCGAGGTCCGCGCTGCGCCAGCCGTAGATCGACTGCTTGGGGTCGCCGACGAGGAAGAGCCCCGGCCGCTCCTGCTGCGGTCCGTCGAGCGCGAGCAGCTCGACGATCCGACACTGGATCGGGTCGGTGTCCTGGAACTCGTCCACGAGGAGCTGGTCGATCCGCCTGCGCTCGAGCGCCGCGATGTCGGGGTGGCGCTCGAGCAGGTCGCGCGCGGCGCGCAGCAGCGTCGCGAAGGGGACGAGTCCCTCGCTGCGCAGCCGCGCGTCGACTTCTCCGAGCAGGCGTCC
>DATAGA010000384.1:0-2185 GCA_036257215.1 Myxococcota bacterium | reverse complement strand
ACGACCGCGCTCTACACCGACTGCCCGCTCGAGCGGGCGCATCGCGACCTGCACGCGATGCTGCGCCACGTCGTGGCCCAGCCGATGTGGCTCGAGGACGCGGGCAAGGTGGCGCTCGGGCTGGCTCCGACACACCCGCTCTACGCGACCTGACCCTCGGGGAGCTAGCCGGCGCTCACGTAGGGCAGCAGCTGGTCCACGAGCGCGGGGCTGCCGAAGACGAGGCCGAGCGGGTAGTCGGCGCGCTCGCGGCGCAGCGTCACGCAGCGGCCGCCCGCCTCCTCGACGAGCACCTGCGTGGGCGCCGCGTCCCAGGGGTTGAGCGAGAGGTCGACCATCGCGTCGACGGTACCGCAGACGACCTGCGCGTGGCCGAAGCAGTCGGTGTAGCCGCGCAGGCGGGGGACGTCGCGGGCGAGGGCGAGCCAGGTCTCGCGCGCGCCGAACGCGGCGAGCGCGATGGGGTCGCCGGTCGCCACGAGAGCCGAGGCGAGGTCCGCGCGCTCCGACACCCGCACCGCTTCGCCGTTGCGGCGCACGCCGCCGCCGCGCCAGCCGACGGTGCGCTCGCCGAGCGAGGGGAGGTCGATCAAGCCGAGCAAGGGGCGCTCGTCCTCGATCAGGGCGATGAGCGTGCCGAAGAGCGGGACGCCGCGCGAGAACGAGAGCGTCCCGTCGATCGGGTCGACGAGCCAAGCGCGCTTCCCGTCGCCGCCCTCGCTGCCGTATTCCTCGCCGACGATCGCGATCTCGGGGGTCGCCTCGCGCAGCACCGCTCGGATCGCGCGCTCGGCGGCGCGGTCCGCCTCCGTGACCGGCGACCCGTCCTTCTTCGTCTCCGCGGTCACGCGGCGGAAGCGGGGCAGGATCTCGCGGCGGGCGGCGTCGGCGGCGGCCTCCGCGACACGGGCGGCCTGGGCGAGGTCGAGCGCGGTCACGGCCCGCGCAGCCTACCGCGCCCTGCGCGACCCCGCCGGGCGCGCGCTATGACGTAGGGAGCGGACGAAAGGTGGAGCGTCCGCAAAGTGCTGGGGCGCGATAGGATTCGGCGAGGAGGCGGCCGACCATGGCGGAGACGCTGGCCGAGCGGCTCGGCTTCGGAGCGGACGAGCGCGTCGCAATCGTCCACGTCGACGACCTCGGGATGTGTCACGCGGCGAACGAGGGCGGCTTCGAGGCGCTGCTCGCGGGGCCCGCGACCTGCGGAAGCATCATGGTGCCGTGCCCGTGGTTCCGCGAGGCCGCCGACGCCGCACGCGCGAACCCGGAGCTCGACCTCGGCGTCCACCTCACGCTGAACGCCGAGTGGCCCCACTACCGCTGGGGACCGGTCGCCGGGCGCAGCGCGGTGCCATCCCTCGTCGACGACGAGGGCTTCCTGCCGCGCACGTCGATGGACGTCGTCCGGCGCGCAAAGCCCGAGGAGGTCGAGCTCGAGCTGCGCGCGCAGATCGACATGGCGCTCGCCGCCGGCATCGACGTGACCCACCTCGACGCGCACATGGGCACCGCGCTCTACCCGCCCTTCCTTTCGATCTACGGCAAGCTCGCGCTCGACTACCGGCTGCCGGTCTTCGCCTTCCGTCCCGACGACCAGACGCTGGCGTCGATCGGGCTCACCGCATTCGGCCCCTACCTGCGCTCGCTCGTCGCCTCGCTCGGCGAGGCCGGCATTCCGGTCCTCGACGGCTTCTGCGCCGACTCGCTCGACTTTCCCGAAGGCGAAGGGCTCGCCCACAACCGGCGCCGGCTCGCGAGGCTCGCGCCGGGGGTCAACTACTTCATCTGCCACGCTGCGCGCGGCGGCGAGGAGCTCAGCGCCGTGACGCCCGGCTCCGCGCACCAGCGCGACTTCGAGCGGACCTTCTACGGCGGCGAGGCCGGCCGGCGCGAGATCGCGGCCGCCGGCATCCGCACGACCGGCATGCGCGGGCTGCGCGAGCTCGTGCGCGCGAGCTGAGCGGCGGCGCGCCCCGCGCGCGCGGCCGAAGGGGGGAGCATGGAGGTTCGCATCGGGACGGGCGCCCGCGCGCTCACGCAGGGATGGCTCTCGGCGCTCGCCGCGGTCGCGCTCGCGGCGGCGGCCCACGCGACGGTGGGCGAGACGACCTACGACCCCTCGTTCCGCGGGAAGTACGACGACTACCCGTTCGGTGAGCTCTTCACGAACGTCCGCGCGAAGAAC
>DATAGA010000342.1:0-3072 GCA_036257215.1 Myxococcota bacterium | reverse complement strand
TCGAGGTCCGCGCGCAGCTCGCCGAAGAGCTTGTCGCGGCGCGCCTGCAGCCGCTCGAGCTTGGCGCGGTACTCGTCGCGCGCGGCCTCGCTCTCGGCGCGCAGGCGTCCCGCCTCGGAGCGCTCGCGCTCGAGCGACGCGCGGCTCGCCTGCAGCTCGGCGAGCATGCGGTCGAGCCGGCGGTCCTCGCGCTCGAGCAGCGCGTCCGCCCGCGCGAGGACCGACGCGGGCATCCCCATGCGCGCCGCCACCGCCAGGGCGGACGAGCTGCCCGCGGCGCCGAGCCGCAGCCGATAGGTCGGCGCGAGCGTCTCGGGGTCGAACTCGACGCTCGCGTTCGCGAAACGCGGGTCGACCTCCGCCATCTCCTTCAGGAGGTTGTAGTGTGTCGTCGCGACGACGCGGGCGCCGCGGTCCGCGAGCTCCTCGAGGACCGCCTGGGCGAGGGCCGCGCCCTCGCTCGGATCCGTGCCGACGCCGACCTCGTCGAGCGCGACGAGCGTGCGGGCGTCCGCCGCGCGCGCGATCTCGGCGAGGTTCGCGACGTGCGCGGAGAAGGTCGAGAGGTGCTCGCGCAGGTCCTGGGCGTCGCCGATGTCCGCGAGCACCGCGTCGAAGACGTCGACGCGCGCGCCGCGCGCCGCGGGGACGTGGAGCCCCGCCCGCGCGAGCAGGACCGCGAGCGCGAGCGCCTTCAACGCGACCGTCTTCCCGCCCGCGTTCGGGCCCGAGACGACGAGCACGGTCGTCCCGTCCCCGAGCGCGAGGTCGTTCGGGACGGCCTCCGGCCCGAGCAGCGGATGGCGCAAGAGCGGGAGGCGGAGGACCCCCCCGTCGCGCACCTCGGGCTCGACCGCGTCGAGCTCCGCGGAGAGCCGGCCCCGGGCGAACGCGAGGTCCACCGCGTCGAGCGCGTCGAGACCCGCGACGAGGTCGCCGCGCGCGTCCGCGACCCGCTCGGAGAGCTCGCGCAGCACGCGCTCCGTCTCGCGCACGATCGCGAGCTCCGCCTGCTTGTGGCGGTTGTTGACGTCGACGAGCGCCTCGGGCTCGACGTAGAGCGTGCCGCCGGACGCCGACGCATCGTGGACGATGCCGGGCACCCGCGTGCGCGACTCGGCGCGCACCGGCAGCACGTAGCGGTCGTTCCTCACGGTGAAGTACGAGTCGGAGAGCGCGCCCGCGACGTCGGCGTCGCGCAAGAGGCGCTCGATCCGGCTCTGCGCCTCGGCGGCGAGCTCGCGCGCCTCGCGCCGCGCGCGCGCCAGGACGGGCGAGGCCGCGTCCCGCACGGTCCCGTCGGGCTCGAGCGCGGCGCCGATCGCGTCGGCGAGCCCGCTCGGGTCGACGATGCCGGCCGCGAGTCCGGCGAGGCGCGGCGCGCGCTCGGCGCGCGCCGCCAGGAAGCGCGCCGTAGCCGCGAGCGCGCCGGCGGTCGACGCCACGTCGAGCAGCTCGCCCGCGCCGAGCGCTCCGCCCTTCGCGAGGCGGAGCAGCGACGCGTCGAGGTCGCGCACTCCCTCCGTCGGCGGCCCGCCGCCTTCTCCGAGGAGCGCGCGCGCCTCGCTCGTCTCGGCCAGCCGCTCGCGCACCGACGCGGTGTCGGGCTCGAAGAGCGCTCCGCGCGCCCTGGCCGCGCCGCCCGGCGTCCGGGCGCAGCCCGCGAGGCGCTCGACGAGCTCGGCCCACTCGAGCCGCTCGAGGGTCCGCGGCGCGACGCGGAACGACATGGCGAGAGCTTAGCCGCGCTCCTGCGCGCCCCTGGACCGCCCCGCGCTAAGATCGCCCGGCGAAGGCGCCGAAGAACGTGCCCATGGGCGACGACGTCCTCACGGAGGCTGTGCTCGAGGCGACGCGCGACCTCGACCGGCGTCCGACGCGCGAGGTCCTCGACGCGATCCACGCGGAGGACCTGCGCGCGGCTCACGCGGTCGGACGCGTGCTCGGCGACATCGAGCGCGCGGTCGAGGTGCTCGTGCTGTGCCTGCAGGGCGGGGGCCGCTGGCTCAACGTCGGCGCGGGAACGAGCGGGCGCCTCGGCGTGCTCGACGCGTCGGAGCTGCCGCCGACCTTCGGCTACCCGCGCGAGCGCGTCCAGGGCGTGATCGCGGGAGGCGACGCGGCGCTGCGCTGCGCCGTCGAGGGCGCGGAGGACGACGGCGAGGCCGCGCGGCAGGCGCTGCGCGACTGCGAGCTGCTCCCCGGCGACGCGGTCGTGGCGCTCTCGGCGAGCGGACGCACGCCGTTCGCGGTCGCGGCGCTCGACGAGGCGCGCCGCGTCGGCGCGCGCCGCATCGCGATCACGTGCGATCCCGGCGCTCCGCTCGCGGTCGCCGCGGAGGTCGCGATCGCGCCCGTCGTCGGTCCGGAGGTGATCGCGGGCTCGACCCGCATGAAGGGCGGGCTCGCGCAGAAGATGGTGCTGCACCTGCTCTCGACGACCGTCATGGTCCGGCTCGGCCGCGTCGAGGGAAACCTGATGACGAACCTCGCGCCCGCCTCGCGCAAGCTCGAGCGGCGCGCGCTGCGCATCCTGATGACGCTCGGGGGCCTCGACGCGCGCGGCGCGCGCGGGCTGCTGCGCGAGTGCCGCGGCAGCGTGCACGAGGCGCTCGAGCGCGCGCGCAGGCGGCGCTGAGCCGCCCGCGCTCAGCCGCTGCGCGGCCGCGACGTGACGCGGAAGATCCAGACGCCGGCGTCGGTAGGCGGCGGATCGCCGTACTTGCGGCTCACCTCCGCGCGCAGCGGCTCGGCGAGCCCAGGCTCCGCCTCCGCGCGCGTGAGCTGCACCGGGTAGCGGCGTCCCTCGATGCGCAGCACCGCGCGGCCGTCCTCGGTGGCGGCGAAGTGCCAGCGCTTGCCAGGCGGGAAGCCGAGGCTGCACGGGACGAAGGCCTCGCCGTCCTTCACCAGGATCCACGTCGTGCGCGAGCTCGGCTGGGACTCGAGCTGCAGCTCGACCTCCTGCACGTCCCGCGCGAAGGACCAGTCCGCGACGGGAGCTTCGACCCACTCGCCCGAGCGCAGCGCGCCGCCCGGGAACGGGCCCAGCGGGCCGTCGGCGAAGCGCGC
>DATAGA010000262.1:0-3112 GCA_036257215.1 Myxococcota bacterium | reverse complement strand
GCCGCGGACGCCCTGGGCCGCGTGTTGGCCGAGGCGATCGTCTCGACCCGCACCCTCCCGCCCGCCGACGTCTCGGCGATGGACGGCTACGCCCTGCGAGCCGCCGACGCGGCCAGCGCGCGCGCGGACGCCGAGGTCGAGCTCGCGATCGCCTACGAGATCGCGGCCGGGGGCGGCGCACCCCGCGCGCTGCGGCCGGGCGAGGCCGCCCGCATCTTCACGGGCGCGCCGCTCCCGCCGGGCGCCGACGCGGTGGTGCCGCAAGAAGAGGTGAGCGCGAGCGCGGCCGCGGTGCGGCTGCGCGCCCCGGTCGCGGTCGGCGACAGCGTGCGGAGCGCCGGCGAGGACGTGCGCGTGGGCGATCCGGTCCTCGCGGCGGGCGACGTCGTCGGCCCCGCGCAGCTCGGGATGCTCGCCGCGCTCGGGCGCAGCCAGGTCGCGGTCCACCGGCGCCCCTGCGTCGCGATCCTCTCGGGCGGCGACGAGCTCGTCGAGCCCGACGGCTCGATCGAGGGCGGGCGCATCGTCTCGTCGAACTCCTACACGATCGCCGCGCAGTGTCGCGAGGCGGGCGCCGAGCCTACCTACCTCGGCATCGCGCGCGACCGGCCCGAGGCGCTCGAGGCGCTGCTGCGCGCCGGGCTCCATGCCGACGTCCTCGTGAGCTCGGCGGGCGTCTCGGTCGGCGACCACGACTACGTGCGGCCGGTGCTCGAGAAGCTCGGCTGCCGGCTCGCCTTCTGGGGCGTGCACATGAAGCCCGGCTATCCGCTCGTCTTCGGCAGCTTCGAGCCGGAGCGCGGCCCGCTCGTGTTCGGGCTTCCCGGCAACCCCGTCTCCGCGATGGTGACCTTCGAGCTCTTCGTGCGCCCCGTGCTGCGCAAGATGAGCGGGCGCTCCGCGTGGTTCCGCCCCGCCGTGGACGCGGTCCTCGACGAGCCGCTGCGCAAGAAGCCCGGGCGCACGCACTTCGTGCGCGTCTCGCTCGAGCGCCGGCCCGACGGCTTCCACGCGCGCAGCACGGGCAACCAGAGCTCGGGCGTGCTGCGCTCGATGGTGGAGGCCCACGGGCTCCTCGTCTTCGCCGCCGAGGCGAGCGAGCTCGCCGCCGGCGCGCGCGTGCGCGTGCAGGTGCTCGACCCCGCCCTCTTCGAGGCCGCGGAGCCCGCGTGAGCCGGGACGGTCGCCTCGCGGACGTCGCGGCCGCCGTCCTCCTCGGCGGCGCATCGACGCGCATGGGGACCGACAAGGCGCGGGTCGAGCTCGAAGGCGTGCCGGCGGCGCTGCGCCTCGCGCGCCTCGCGGACGAGCTGTTCGAGGAGGTGCTGCTCGTGGGAGGCGCGCCTCCCGCGGGCGCACCGGGCCGCGCGGTCGCCGATCCGCCCGGCGAGCCGTCGGCGCTGCGCGGGCTCGTCGGCGCGCTCGGCGCCGCCGCTGCGCCGCGCGTCCTCGTCGTCGCGACGGACCTCCCGCTCGTGACGCCCGACCTCCTCCTCGCGCTCGTCGCGTATCCCGAAGCGAATGCCGTCGTCCCGCGCAGCGCGGCCGGGCTCGAGCCCCTCTGCGCGCTCTACCGCCGCGACGCGGCGCTCCCCGTCGCGCGCGCGCGCCTCGCGCGCGGCGCGCTCTCGCTCCATGGCCTCCTCGACGAGCTCGCGCCCAGCGTGCTCGGCGGCGCGGACCTCGCCGCCGTCGATCCCGACGGAACGGCGCTCTTCAACGCCAACACGCCCGAGGAGCTCGCCCGGGCGCGCGCGCTGCTCGCCGCGCGCCGCGCGGCGCACGACGCGCCGCCCGCGTCCCGCACGGGGCGGCTCGGCGAGCCCGCGCCGCTCGGTGACGAGGTGCGCGCCGCGCGCGGAGAGCCCGCGTGAACGACCGCGCCGAGCGCGTGGCCGAGCCCTACCGATCGGTGCGTGCGGCGACCGAGGCGCTCGCGGCGCCGCTCTCGCCCGAGGACTGCGCGCTCCAGTCGATGCCCGACGCGAGCCCCGTGAAGTGGCACCTCGCGCACACGAGCTGGTTCTTCGAGACGTTCGTGCTCGAGCGGGCCGAGCCGGGCTTCCGGCCGCACCACCCCGCCTTCCGCTTCCTCTTCAACTCGTACTACCAGAGCGTCGGGCCGCAGTACTCGCGCCCGGACCGGGGCCTGCTCTCGCGCCCGGCGCTGGCGGAGGTGCTCGACTATCGCGCCGCGGTCGACGAGCGCGTCGCGGTGCTGCTCGCGCGCGGCGTCGCCGACGAGACGCTCGCCGTGGTCGAGCTCGGCCTGCACCACGAGCAGCAGCACCAGGAGCTGATCCTCACGGACGTGAAGCACCTCTTCGGCGCGAACCCGCTGCGGCCCGCCTACCGCGCGCTGCCGGCGCCGCCGCGCACCGAGGTCGCGCCGCTCCGCTTCGTCGCCTTCGACGAGGGGCTGTGCGAGCTCGGCCACGCGGGCCCCGGGTTTGCCTTCGACAACGAGGGCCCGCGCCACCCTGCGTTCGTTCCCCCGTTCGCGCTCGCGTCGCGGGCCGCCACGAACGGGGAGTACCTCGCGTTCGTCCTCGACGGCGGCTACGAGCGGCCGGAGCTCTGGCTCTCCGACGGGTTCGCCTGGAAGGAGGCCGAGGGCGTGCGTGCGCCGCTCTACTGGGAGGAGCGCGACGGGGAGTGGACGACGCTCACGCTGGGCGGACCCCGGCCGCTGCGGCCCGAGGAGCCCGTCGTCCACGTGAGCTTCTACGAGGCCGCCGCCTACGCCGCCTGGGCGGACGCGCGGCTCCCGACCGAGGCCGAGTGGGAGGTCGCCGCCGCGTCCGCCCCGGTCGAGGGCAACTTCGTCGAGAGCGGCCGCCTCCACCCCGCGCCGGCCCCTGCGGAGCCGGGGCTCGGCCAGCTCTTCGGCGACGTCTGGGAGTGGACGCGCAGCGACTACGCGCCCTACCCGGGCTACGCGCCCGGGGCCGGAGCGCTCGGGGAGTACAACGGCAAGTTCATGTGCAACCAGCGCGTCCTGCGCGGCGGCTCGTGCGTCTCGCCGCGCTCGCACCTGCGCGCGACGTACCGGAACTTCTTCCCGCCGACGGCGCGCTGGCAGTTCAGCGGCGTGAGGCTCGCCCGCGACGCA
>DATAGA010000307.1:0-2067 GCA_036257215.1 Myxococcota bacterium | reverse complement strand
AGCCAGCGCGAGCCGCCGCCGGGATAGCGTGCGCCGACGAGGACGTTGCTCGAGAGCGGGCGCTGGGTCTCGTTGAAGACTCCCGACCAGAGCTTCTCGCCCTCGGGCGCCTTGTAGAGCGAGACCTCGAACCAGACGCTCGCCGCGGCGTCCTCGCCGATGTCGTCCTTCTTCTCGCGGTAGCGCGACACGGTGCCCACGAGGACGCCCTGGGCGCCGAAGCGCTCGGCGGCGATGCCGGCCGCCTCGCGCGGCGCGCCGCGCACGCCGGCCTCGGAGAGCGCTCGGCCCATGTCCTCGTGCGTGGTGACGTCGCGCCCCAGCTTGGCGAGCGCCTCGGCGAGGTAGCGCGCGACGAGCGCGGCGGCCTCCTCGGGCGGCACCCCCGCCTCGCGCGCCGGGGCGCCGACCTCCGCGTCGAGCGCCGAGCGGCGCGCCGCCGCGGCGAGGTCGCCGCCGAGCGTGAACGGCACGACCGCGACGCGGTAGATCGGCTCCACCCCCTCGGCGAGCCGCGGGTAGCTCTGCTGGCGCACCGTCTCCACGGCGCAGCCCCCGAGCGCGAGCACGGCGGCGAGCGCGAGGCCGCGGGCGCTCACGCGCTGCGCACCCATGCGGCGAACGAATCGAGCAGTCGCTTTCCGGCCCACTGGCTCTTCTCCGGGTGGAACTGCACGGCGAAGACCCCCTCGTCCGCGACCGCCGCGGCGAAGTCCCCCCCGTAGTCGACGCGGCCGGCGACCCGCGCGGGGTCGGCAGGCAGCGCGCGGTAGGCGTGCACGAAGTAGAAGTCGTCCTCGGGCGGGAGCCCCGCGCGCATGGGATGGTCGCCCTCGAAGCGCACGCGGTTCCAGCCGATGTGGGGGACGCGCAGCGGCGTCCCGTCCGAGTCCGTCGCCGGGAAGCGCGCGACCTTGCCGCGCAGCCAGCCGAAGCCGGGCGTCGTCCCGTGCTCGTCGCTCTCCTCGAAGAGCAGCTGGAGCCCGAGGCACAGGCCCAGGTAGGGGCGGCCCGCGGCGCGCGCCGCGCGCACCGCCTCGTCCAGCCCCGTCGCGCGCAGGCGCGCCGCCGCGTCGTGGAAGTTGCCGACTCCCGGCAGCACGACGGCGCTCGCGCGCGGCAGCGCGTCGGGGTCGCTCGTCAAAGCGACCTTCAGGCCCGAGCGCTCGAGCGCCTTCGCAACGCTGCGCAGGTTGCCCGCGCCGTAGTCGACGAGGGCGATCTCCGGGGGGGCGGACATCGCGCCTTACAAGGCTCCCTTCACCGACGGGATCCCGCCGCCGCGCGGGTCGCGCTCGAGCGCCTGGCGCAGCGCGCGCGCCGTGCCCTTGAACACCGCCTCGACGACGTGGTGCGGGCTCTTCCCGTAGCGGAGCTCGACGTGCAGGTCGAGGCCCGCGTTCGAGGCGAGCGCGTAGAGGAAGTCTTCGGCGAGCGACGCGTCGAAGTCGCCGATCCGGTCGTTGGCGAGCTCGACGCGGTAGACGAGGTACGGCCGGTTGGAGACGTCGACCGCGACCTCGACCTTCGCCTCGGCCATGGGCAGCAGCTGCTGGCCGTAGCGGCGGATCCCCGCGGCGCTTCCGAGCGCCTGGCGGATGGCCGCGCCGAGCGCGATGCCGACGTCTTCCACCGTGTGGTGGAGATCGACGGCGAGGTCGCCCTTCGCGCGCAGCCGCAGGTCGAACATCGCGTGCTTCGCGAACGACTCGAGCATGTGATCGAAGAACGGGATCCCGGTCGAGACGTCGTACTCGCCGGTGCCGTCGAGGCTCAGGTCGAGCGAGATCTGCGTCTCGCGCGTCTTGCGTTCGAGGCGCGCCTGGCGCGGCTCGGCTGCTTCGGTCACAGCTCCATCTCCGCCTCGCGGGCCGCCTCGCGCTCGCGCCGCGCCCGCCGGATCTTGGCCAGCCGGAACTCCACCGAGGCGCCGTGCCCCGGGAGCCCTTCGAGCCGGGCGAGCCGCATCACGTCCGAGCCGAGCTCGCGCAGCTTGGGCGGCTCGAAGCGCACGAAGCTCGTGCGCTTGAGGAAGTCCTCGACGCCGAGCGGCGAGAAGAAGCGCGC
>DATAGA010000283.1:0-2553 GCA_036257215.1 Myxococcota bacterium | reverse complement strand
GCGGCCGGGTGCGTGAAGACGTGGCGCAGCCGCCAGAGCGGCGAGTGCCACGCGGACTCGGGCAGCGTGCCGTCTAGGAGCTCGCCGACGAGCGCGCCCGCGTGCGCGCCGAGCGTGTCGAGGATGCGCTCGCCGAGCTCGGGCGACGCCTTTCCGGGCGCGCCCGAGTAGGTCTCCTCGGAGAAGAAGCGGATCCCGGCGCGGAACGAGTGCAGCATCTCCCCGATCGCGGCGAGCTTGCCGCGCTGCGCCTTCGGCCGTGCCTCGCCGCGCTCGTCGAGCCACAGCTCGACCGTACGGCGCGGGAGCGACTTGTAGTCGGGGTCGACCCAGTCGGGGTGGAGCGCGAGGAGCTGCGACGTCTCGACCACGCCGCCGTGGGTGTCGCCATCGAAGTCGCCCTTCTCGACCCCCGGGAGGTGGCCGAGGACGTCGCCGAGCTCGGATCCGCCGCCGCTGAGGCGCGAGAGCATCGCCGAGAAGACGCACAGCATCGCGATGCCACGCTCGCGCGCGACGCGGTCGCAAGCGACCTCGAGCGAGAGGAAGTGGCGCGGGCTGCCGTGGAAGTTCGAGACGAGCACCGTGCGGAACCCCTGCGCCGCGAGCGAGTGCCCGAGGTCCTCCAGCACGGCGATGGTGGTCGAGGGCCGGAACGCGAGCGAGCCCGGCTGCGGCACCGGGTCCGAGGCCGCGTAGACGAAGGGCAGCTTCAGGAACGTGCGGCCGCGGTGGCGCTCCGGCAGGAAGCGCAGCATGCGCTCGGCGAGCCCCTCGCCCTCGAGCGCGTCGGCGCCGAGCGGAAGGTGCGGCCCGTGCACCTCGAGCGGCGAGAACGTGACGAGCACGACGGCTCGACCGCGGTCGATCCGGTCGAACTGGCGCTTGGTGAGCGTCTCCCAGCGCAGCACGCGGGGGGCTTCGGCTTCCACGGCAGGTCTCCTCGTCGTCCGGTGAGGGTAGCGGCGTCAGCGCTCGCGCAGGCGCAGCAGCGCCTGCGTCACGACGGAGAGCGCGCTCGCGGAGGCACGGGCGAGGGCGGGCTGCTGGAGCGCCTCGACCCGCGCGATGGCCTCGGCGTTGTCGGAGAGGAACGCGTCCGCCGCGGCCTTGGCGTCCGCGGGCCCCGGAGCGAGCACCCGCGCGGTGAGCTCGCGCTGGAGGTCGAGCAGCTGCGTGCGCAGGTCGGCCAGCACCATCCGGTCCCACGGGTCGCTCGCCTCGGCCGCGGCGAGGCGCTGGTAGACGCCGTTGATGCCCGTGCCTTCGCCGAGGCGCGCGTACGTGCGGCCGACCTCGACGGGCGGGCGCGCGACGCCGGCCAGCACGCGCACCGCGTTGACGCCGCGGTCGGCGAGCGGGAACGTCGCGACGTCGTCCGCGAGCGCCTGCGGAAGCCCGGCGTCGGCGAAGCGGCGCCGCCGCTCCTCCCACTGCGCCGTCTCCCCGGCCGAGAGGAACTCGCGCAGGTGCGCGCGCAGCTCGTCGAGCGCGGCCCGCAGCCGCAAGGCGAGGTCGCCCTGGAGCACGTCGAGGCCCGACGCGAGCAGGTAGCGCGCGACGTCCGCCACGGAGCTCTCGAGGCAGAGGAGACCCGCGTACACGGCCTCGCGCGGCGCCGCCGCGGCGACGAGGCGCGCGCGCCAGCCCGGCGCGTCGGTCACCTCCTCGGCGCCGAGCAGCGCGGCGACCGCCGCGCCGACCGGGAGCCCGCGGCCCGCGACCAGGGTGGGGAGCGCGGTCAAGCCGCCCGCGTCGACGAGGCGGTTCGTGAGCGCGAGCGCCGCGATCTCGCGCCGGAGCGGGTGCGCCGCGAGCGTGTCGGGGAAGCGCGCGCGGAGCGCCGACGGGAAGTACGCCTCGTAGAGGGGCGCGACGGCGGGGCGGTCGAGCAGCGGGTCGCCGGCGAGGGCGCCCTGGACGTGGAGCTTCGCGAGCCCGAGCAACACGCTGAGCTCCGGCCGTAGCAGGCCGCGCCCGCTCGCGCGGCGCGCCTGGAGCGCGGGCGCGTCGGGCAGCCGCAGCTCGCGCGGGTCGACGCCCTGGCTCTGGCACAGGTGCTCCTGCGCCCACAAGAACGCCTGCGGATCGTCGCGCGAGCGGCGCTCGTCGAGCGAGATGGAGAGCGCCTGCGCGCGGTTGTGGGCGAGAACGTCCTCGCAGGCGTCGTCCGCCACGGAGAAGAGCGCCTCGCGCCGCGCCGCCGGCGCGAGTCGGCCGCTGCGCAGGAGCGGCGCGAGCAGGATCTTGTAGTTCACCTCGTGGTCCGAGAGGTCGACGCCGCCCGAGTTGTGGATCGCGTCGGAGTCCAGCCGGACGCCCGCGAGCGCGGCCTCGACGCGGGCCGCCTGCGTGAGGCCGAGGTTTCCGCCCTCGGCGACGATGCGCGCGCGCAGCTCCGTCGCGTCGATGCGCACGGCGTCGTTGCCGCGGTCGCCGACGTCCGCGTGCGTCTCGCTGCTCGCCTTCACGTAGGTGCCGATGCCGCCGTTCCAGAACAGGTCGACGGGCATGGCGAGGATCGCGCGCACGAGCTCCTGGCCCGTCGCGAAG
>DATAGA010000248.1:0-8176 GCA_036257215.1 Myxococcota bacterium | reverse complement strand
ACCTGTGCGCGGAAGAACGCGCCCAGGCTGCGGCCCGCGACCTCGTCGACGAGGCGGCGGAACCGCTCGGTGGTGAGCTCGCCGCGCTCGGCCGCGAGGCGGGCGACGACGTGGTCGAGCGTCACGCGCTCCTGCGAGCCCGCGCGCAGCTCGCCATCGAGGGCGTGCAGCGCGGTTACCGCGCGCGCCGCCAGCGGGCCGACGGCCGGGTCGACGTCGAGCGCAGCCACGGCGGCGCCGCGCTCGGCGAAGCGGCGCAGCGCCTTGCGATAGCGGGCCTTGCCGATCGTCTTCGAGCGGGCGAGCACCTCGAGCGAGTAGAGCTCAGCGAGGCCCTCGACCACCCAGTCGCCGCCGGGCCCCGCCTGGACGGGCACGGCCGCGTGGAAGAGCTCGTGGAGCAGCGGGCTCGAGCCGTCGCGGTCGAGCAGCGGGCGGTCGGCGTGCAGGAAGACCGAGCGCGGCCCCGAGAGCCCGCCGCGCCACATCGGGTCGCCCGCGGACGCGACGAGCAGGCGCGGGGGCAGCTGTCCGACGACGCCGCGCAGCGTCGGCAGCGACCAGCGCAGCAACGCGAGCAGGTCGAGCCGGCGTGCGCCCTGCCCCGTCGGCGCCGCGACGGCGACGTGCGAGCCGGCGATCTTCTCGCGCAGGACGCCGAGCCGCCCGACGACCATCCAGCCCGTCGGCCGGTCGAACCGGCGCTCGGGGTTCTCGATGGCGTAGCGGCCGTCGGGGAGGCGCTCGTACGGCATCGCGGCGCGCCAGCCGTCGGGGAGCCGCAGCCGCAGCCGCGCGCGTCCCATCGCCCCCGGCTCGGTGTCGACCCGCGCCGCAGGCACGAGGTCGTCCCCGCGGAAGAGCGCCCACTGCTCCGTCACATGCGCGTCGTAGCTGCTCGTGTCGCGCAGGTGGTCGATGCGGAAGTCGTAGTGCAGCGCGCCGCCCGCGGGCGGCGGCCGCCACAGCACGGCGCCGGCCTCGCGCTCCACGGCGCCGTCGCCGCGGAACTCGACGTGGCGCTCGGGGTCGATGGCGAAGCGCACCCAGCGCACGAGCCCGGCCTCGCGCCCGAGGCGCACCGTCACGCGGGCGAGGCGCTCGCTCGGGACGAGCCGCGCCTCGTAGCGCAGGTCGTACACGCGCGGCGCCGGCGGTCCCACGGGGTCCGCGTCGGGCGCTTGCGCCGGCGCCGCGCCGGACGCGACGAGGGCCAGCACGCAGGCCGCGGCGATGGTCCGCGCCGGTCGCCTCACGCCGCCCTGCGCGCGCGGGCGCGGGCGCGGGCCGCGATCTCGCGGCCGAGCTCGATGCGCTGGGACAGCGAGCGCGAGACCTCGGCCAGCTCGTCGACGGCGCGCAGGCGGTGCAACAGACCCGCACCGTTCGCGAGCTGGATCGCGAGGCCGGGGCGCGCGTTCATCTCGAGGATCATGGCCCCGCGCGCGGCGTCGACGACGACGTCGGCGCCGACGTAGCCGAGGCCGGTCTGGTCGGTGGCGCGCACCGCCGTCTCGAGCACCCGCTCCCACGCCGGGATCGGAACGCCGAGCACGCGCCGGCCCGTGTCGGGGTTCTCGCCGACCTCGCGGCCGCGCAGGATCGCGCGGTGGGTGCGCCCGCTCGCGAGCTCGATGCCCGCGCCGATCGCGCCCTGGTGCAGGTTCGCTCGTCCGGCGGACGCGGCGGTCGGGAGCCGCGTCATCGACATCACCGGGTACCCCCGGTACACGATCACGCGGACGTCGGGAACGCCCTCGGTGCAGAGCGCCGCGAGCGCGGGGTGCGACTCGAGCCGTTCCTCCACCATCGCGACGTCGCTGTGGCCGGCCAGGGAGTAGAGGCCCGAGATGATGCCGGCGGCGTGGTAGAGGAAGCCCTCGCGCGAGATCTCGCGCCCGCCGCTTCGCACGAAGCCCTCGCCGCGGTGGCCGAGCACGACGACGATGCCGTTCCCCATCGCGCCGCGTGCGGGCTTGAGCACGAAGGACTGGTGCGCAGCCAGCTCGGCCAGGAGGCGGCGCAGCTCGTAGTGGCGGTACGCCACCGCGAGCAGGCGCGGCGCCGGGATGCCCGCCGCCTCGCACAGGCGCTTCGTCGCGAGCTTGTCGTCGACGAGCGGGTAGAGCCGCCGGGCGTTGTGCCGCAGCGTGTAGAGGGCGTTGCGGCCGTTGATCCCGAGGACGCCGGCCGCCCGCAGCCGCCGCCACACTAGAAGCGCGCCCCGGGCGCGACGGGGGCGAGGGCGCGGAAGCGCAGGAGGTCCGCGACGCGATAGCCGGTGTAGCCGCCGATCCAGACGAGGGCGCCCATCACGACGACGGTGAGCTCGGGGAACGTGAACATCAGGTGCTCGGCCAGCGGGTTGCGGAACACGGGGTGGATCGCGACCGCGACGAGGAGCGACCAGCCGAGCGGCACGAGCGCCTCGCGCCAGCCCTCCTCGGCCACGGAGATCGTGAAGCGCTCCACGAGCATCGTGAGGATCACGATCGGGAAGAGCACCCCCGCGAAGAACTCGCGGGCGCCGAGCGCCTCGCCGGCGAGCGAGAGCGCGGCCACCGAGAGGACGACGACGCAGAGCATGACGGAGAGGCGCGGCACCATCAGCAGGCGCAGGCGCTCGAGCGCGAGCCGCGTCACCACCCCGAGCGCGAGCACGAAGGCGACGAGGAGGAGCCCGGGCGCGAGCGAGAAGCCGCGCAGCGCGAACGCGACGAGCAGCGGCATGAAGGTGCCGTAGGTGGGCACGCCGACCACGTTGCGGAAGAGCGCGACGATCAGCGCGCCGAGCGGGAACAGGAGCAGCGCCCGCAGTGCCGACTGCGTCCCCACCGGGAGCTTGTAGAGCGAGACGTCGGCCAGGACGGGGCTCTCTGGCTCCATCAGGAGGGCTACTTCGGCCGGCCGCAGCCGCTCCCGGAGCGAGCGGAAGCGGTAGCCGACGGCGAGCGCGCCGGTGGCTTCGACGAGCTCGCGGCCGCCGTCGCCGAGCGGCACGAGGTCCTCGGGGCGCTCCGCGAAGAAGCCGTCGACCGGCGAGAGCGGGAGCCAGCCGCCGCCCAGCCACGCCTCGCACCAGATCTTCTCGTCCGGCGCGGCGAGCTCGCGCAGGCCGAGCCCGCGCACGAGGCGCGCGGGGACGCCGGCCGCGCGCAAGAGCGTGACGAGCAGGCGCGCCTTCCCGATCGAGCTGCCCTCGCGCTGCGCGAGCGTCAGCATCGCGTCCGAGCCGGCGCTGCCGGTCGTCGCCACCTCGTGGCTCACGAACGCGAAGACCTTCCGCACGCGGTCGAGCGGATTCGCCGGCGGCGGGAGCGAGAGGCGCTCGAGCGCGTCGCGCACCTCGGGTGAGCCGGCCGGGAACTCGTGGCTCGCGCGGCCGTGCGCCTTCACGACGCTGGCCGGCGGGTCCGGCAGCGGACCCTCGGGCAGCGGTACGACCTCGCCGCCGCTCTGCACGCGGAACTGGTAGAAGATCTCGTGCACGCCCTCGAGCCGGCCCTGCCACACGCCGATGCGGGCGTCGTCCCGCTTGCGGATCGAGAACGAGAGGCGGTCCGACGTGCTGCGCTCGTCGAGCACCGCCTGGCCGCCGGCCGGCCCCGGGAGGAGCGCGCTCACGCTGCCCTGGCGCCCGTCGCCGCGGACGGTCACGCGCAGCTCGACCTGCCAGAGCCCGCGCGTGTCGGCCGGCTTCACGGGCAGGCCGTAGATCCCCACCTTCGCCGCGAACACCGCGAGGCCGAGGGCGACGAGCAGGGCACCGGTGACGAGGGCGGCGCGGCTCAAGACCGGCGGAGGCTAGCCGTCTGCCCGAGGGCTCGAAAGACCGCGGAGCAAAAAGGGTTTTGGGGTACCTTGCCGGCTCGGCCGCGGCCCCGCGGGCCCGGCGCGGAGGTGCGCGATGCACGTGCGGGTGGGCGACGTCCGGCTCTTCTTCGACGTCGAGGGCGCCGGGCTCGTCCCCGACGGCGCCGCCATGCGCGAGCGCCCGACGGTGCTCCTGCTGCACGGCGGGCCGGGCTTCGATCACTCCACCTACAAGCCGCTCTTCACGCGGCTCGCCGAGCACGCGCAGGTGGTCTACCTCGACCATCGCGGCCAGGGCCGCAGCGACAAGAGCGCGCCCGAGCGCTGGACGCTCGACCAGTGGGCGGACGACGTGCGCGGCTTCTGCGAGGCGCTCGGCATCGAGCGCCCGGTCGTGCTCGGGAACTCGTTCGGCGGCATGGTCGCGATGGCGTACGCCATCCGGCACCCCGAGCACCCGGCGAAGGTCGTGTTCTCGAGCACGTCGGCGCGCCAGAACCTGCCGCGCATGCTCGACCGCTTCGGCGAGCTAGGCGGACCCGAGGCGCGGCTCGCGGCGGAGCGCTTCTGGCAGGCGCCTGGGCCGGACACGCTGCCGGACTACGTCAACAAGGCCTTCCCCGCGTACGGGCGCACCCCGCGCGACCCGAACGCCAACGCGCGCACGCGCTGGGCGCTCGACGTGATGTTCCACTTCGCCGCGGGCGAGGACCGCACGTTCGACCTGCGGGGCGGCCTCTCGCGCGTGCGCTGTCCCGCGCTGGTCGTGGGCGGTGCGCTGGACCCCGTCTGCCCGATCGAGGACCAGGAGGAGATCGCCGCGGCGCTGCCGCCCGCGCTCGTGCGCCTCGAGCGGTTCGAGGACTGCGGCCACGGCGTCTTCCGCGACGACCCGGATCGCTTCTTCGCGCTCCTCGTCGAGTTCCTCGCCGCGTGATCGACTTCGGGCTGCCGGACGAGCTCGCGCTCCTGCAGGAGACCGCGCGCGGCTTCGCGCGCGACCACCTGGCCGGCGCCGAGCGCGACGCCGAGCGCGCCCGAGGACCGTCCGACGCGGCGCGCGCGGCGTACCGCGAGATCGGGCTCGCCGGCCTCGGGCTGCCAGAGGCGCTCGGCGGCGCCGGGCTCGGCGCGCTCGCGCGCGCGCTCGTGCTCGAGGAGCTGGCGGCGGCGGACGCGGGCGCGGCGCTCGGGCTCGACCCGCTCGGCGCCGCGCTCCACGCGCTCGCCGAGCTCGGCGGCGAGGCCGCGCTGCGCGAGCTCGCGCTCCCGGTCGCGGAGCGGCCGGACGGACGCGCGGTGCTCGCCATCGACCTCGACGGACGGCTGCGCGTCGAGGGCGGGCGTGCCTCCGGCGCGCTGCCCTGGCTCCCGGCCGATCGCGTGGACCTGCTGTTGGTGCTCACACGCGAGGGCGGATTCGCCGTCAGCGAGGGGCTCGCGCTCGAGCCCGTGCGCGGCGCCGGGCTGCGCGCGGCCGGGGCGTCGGGCGTCGCGCTCGAGGACGCGCCTGTGCGCGCCGCGTGGCGCGACCCGGCCGCCGCCGCGCGCGCGCTCGCCCGCGCTCGGCTCGACGTCGCGGCGCTCGGCCTCGGCGTGATGCGCGCTTCGACCGAGCTCGCCACGCGCTACGCGCAGCAGCGCGTGGCGTTCGGCCGACCCATCGCCCACCACCAGGCGCTCGCCTTCCTCCTCGTCGACATGCACGCGGCGGTAGAAGGCACGCGGGCCCTCGTGCACGAGGCGGCCTGGCGCCTCGACGCGGGGCTCCCGGGCGAGGAGCCGTGCGCGAGCGCCTTCGTCGAGGCCGCCGAGCAATCGCTGTTCGTGACGCCGAACGGTGTGCAGGTGCTCGGCGGCCACGGCTTCATGCAGGACTACCCGGCCGAGAAGCGGATGCGCGAGGCGCGGGCGCTCTCGCTGCTCTCCGGCGGTGTGGACGCCGCGCGCGAGGACGCCGGGGGAGAGCTCGCGGCCGGTCCCGGCGAGGTCGCGCTCTCGGCGCCGCCGGAGGAGGCGACGAACGGGAGCGGCGTCGGCGCCGCAGCCGGCGTCGACTTCCGCATCGACGCCGCCACGGAAGCGCGCCTCGGGGCGATCCGCGCGCTCGGCCGCTCGGAGCTGCGTCCGCTCGGGCTCGAGGCGGACCGCCTCGGGCGTCCGGTCCCGGCGGAGCATCCGTTCTACTCGAAGCTGGTATCGCTCGGCCTCGGCCGCACGCGCTGGACCGGCGACCCGCCGCCCGTGCGCGGTGAGGCCGCGCCGGCGCGCGAGCGCGGCCGCGACGGCTCGGCCCGCGCCGCGCTCTGCCTCGCCGAGGAGATGGCGTACTGGGACCGCGGAGTCGCCGTCTCGTTCCCCGGGCCGGGTCTCGGCGAGCCGCCCGTCCTCTCGATGGGGACCGCGGCGCAAAAGGAGCGCTTCCTCGGACCCTTCCGCACGCCCGACCGGCCGCGCTGGGGCTCGTTCGCGATGACCGAGCCCGGCGCCGGCTCGGACGTCGCCGCGATCAAGACGAGCGCCCGGCGCGAGGGCGACGAGTGGGTGCTCGAGGGCGAGAAGTCCTTCGCGGCGAACGCGAGCCGCGCGGACTGGATCGTCGTGTGGGCGACGGTGGACCCGGCGCTCGGGCGCGCCGGGCACCGCGCGTTCGTCGTCGAGCGCGGCACGCCCGGACTCGGCGACTGGAAGATCGAGCGGAAGATGGGGCTCAAGGCGTACGAGTCCACGTCGTTCACGCTGCGCGGCTGCCGCGTGCCCGGCGCCAACCTCCTCGGCGGCGAGGAGCACTACGCCCGGCGCGCCGGCTTCAAGGGCGCGATGCAGTCGTTCAACGCGACGCGCCCGGCGATCGCGGCGATGGCGGTCGGCATCGGACGCGCGGCGCTCGACGAGGCGCTGCGCCTCGCGCGCGAGACGGACCGGCTCGGCGACCCGCGAGTACGCGATCGGCTCGAGCGCGGACGACGCAAGCTGCGCGTCGCGCGGCTGCTGTGCTGGCGCGCGGCGTGGCTCGCGGACCAGGGCCGGCCGAACGTCGTGGAGGCGTCGCTGTGCAAGGCGGTGGCGCCGGGCGTGGCGCTCGAGGTGTGCGCAGCCGCGGTGGAGATCGCGGGCGACGCCGCCGGCCGCGGCGACGGGCTCGCGGAGAAGCTGTTCCGGGACGTCAAGGCGATGGACATCGTCGAGGGGACCGGTCAGATCCAGCGCCTGCTCGTGGCGCGGCAGCTCTTCGGCTACCCCCGGGACGCCGAGCGGTGACCCGAGCAGCGCCCCGGCCCTCGCGCTTCGCCTGACACGTCCGGGTGACGCCCTACCTCGTCGGCCCGCTGCGCGACGCCTTCGACGCCTGGCTCGAGGCGTCGCTCGCCCGCTTCCTGCCGCCGCTCGCGTTCCCGGAGCTGCGCCGCGGCGTCCAGGCGCTCTCGTCCCTCTACGTCGAGCGCCGCGCGGAGGGTCGCCTCTCCGAGCGCGCGCTCGCGGGAGCCGCGAAGCGCGCGGCCTTCGCGTGCTTCTACGCCCCGCTCCACTTCCTGACGCTGCACCACGCGCTGGTCGAGCTCGGCTGGCCCGACGCCGAACCGGCGCGCATCACCGACCTCGGCTGCGGGAGCGGCGCCGCGGGCGCCGCCGTCGCGACGCGCTTCACGCGGCGCCCGCCGCTCCTGGGCGTCGACCGCTCCGGCTTCGCGCTCGCCGAGGCGCGCCACACCTATCGCGCGTTCGGCGTGGCGGCGCGCACGCGCCGCGGCGCGCTGCCGGGTGCGCTGCCGGCCCCTCGCGCCGGCGACCTGTGGGTGCTCGGCTGGACGGTGAACGAGTGCGCGCCCGCGATCGAGGTGGACCTTCGCACGCGCCTGGCGCAGGCGGCCGCGGCGAACGTCGCCTACGTCGTCGCAGAGCCGCTCGCCACGGCCGCCACGCCCTGGTGGCGCGAGTGGGAGCGAGCCCTCGCGCCCGCCGGCGCGAAGAGCGCCGAGGTGAAGGTCCGCGTCGAGCTCCCGCCGCCGCTCGCCCGGCTCGACCGCGCCGCCGGCCTCGACCACCGCCTGCTCGGCGCCCGGGTCCTGTTCGGCCCGGGCGTCGCCGCCTGAACGGGGACCCACTCCAGGACGGTCTACGCTTTCGGAGTGCCGGAGCTGCCCGACGTCACCGTGTACGTGGAGGCGCTCGAGCGCCACGTCGTCGGGCGGCGGCTCGAGCGGGTGCGACTCGCGAGCGCGTCGCTGCTCCGGACCGTGGAGCCGCCGCTCTCGGCGGCGTTCGGCCGGCGCGCGGTCGGCGTCGCCCGGCTCGGGAAGCGCATCGTGCTCGCGCTCGAGGGCGAGCTCTACCTCGTGCTCCACCTCATGATCGCGGGGCG
>DATAGA010000236.1:0-5123 GCA_036257215.1 Myxococcota bacterium | reverse complement strand
GAAGCGCGGGTACTTGCGCTCGTCGATCGCCGAGACGAGGCGGTCGTAGAGGTCGCGCCCGGACTCGTCGACCCGGGTGCGCCGGTCCACCAGCGTGAGCAGGATGCGCGGCCGCGCGCGCCCGAGCCGGCCTCGCGCGAGTAGCTCGATCACCTTGTCCGCCTCCTCCAGCGCCGCCCAGTCGGAGACGGGGAGGATGGCGAGGTCGGCGGCGGCCAGGGCGTTGCGGGTCAGCGCTTCGAGGTCGCCCTTCGTGTCGATCAGCACGACGCCCGGGTAGTCGAGCCGGTGCAGCAGCCGGGCGAGGCTGCCCGCGTCGTCGGCGCGCGCCTTGAGCAGCTCGACGTCCGCGGGCGGCGGCACGAACTGCACGCCGTACTGCCCGAGCTGCACGGCGCGCTCGAGGCTGCGCGCGGCGAACGCGTGCTTCAGCGTCGGCTCGTTCTCCGCGCGCGGCCGGATGCGGAACATGCGGTCGATGACGGACTGGTCGTCGAGCCCGAGCAGGAGGACCGGAAGGTCCTCGTACAGGGCGCGCAGGTAGATCGCGAGGTTCGTGGCGACGGTGGTCTTCCCGACCCCGCCCTTGTTCGAGCAGACCGCGACAGTCGCGCGCATGGGGCTCCCCGCTCGCCGCGGAATGTACCCGTCGGCTAGGATCGATTCCATGTCGGCGGTGGCGATCGTCCCGGCGCGCTACGCGTCGACCCGCTTCCCCGGGAAGGTGCTCGCGCCGATCGCCGGCGTTCCGATGCTGCGCCGCGTGGTGGAGGGGGCACGTCAGGCCAAGCGCGTGCGCGAGGTGGTCGTCGCCACCGACGACGAGCGCGTCGCCGAAGCGTGCCGTTCGTTCGGCGCGCCGGTCGTGCTGACGGCGTCCTCGCATCCGACGGGCACGGATCGGCTTGCCGAGGCGAGCCGCGATCTCGCCGACGAGATCGTCGTCAACGTGCAGGGTGACGAGCCGCTGATAGAGGGCTTCGTCGTGGACGCCGCGGTCGCCGCGCTCGAGGAGACGCCCGAGGCGCCGATGTCGACCGTGGTCCACCGCGCGGAGCCGGCCGCGCTCGCCGACCCGAACCGGGTGAAGGTCGTGCTCGACCGGCGCGGATTCGCGCTCTATTTCTCGCGGGCGGCCGTGCCGCATCGGCGCGACGGCGGCGCCGACGCGCCGCTCTGGCAACACGTGGGCCTGTATGCCTACCGCCGCGAGTTCCTGCAGCGCTTCGTCGGCCTCGCGCCCACGCCCCTCGAGCGCGCCGAGGCGCTGGAGCAGCTGCGCGCGCTCGAGTACGGGCACCCGATCCGGGTCGCGGTGGTGGAGGGCTGGCGCAGCGTCCCGGTCGACGTGCCCGCCGACGTCGCGCGCGTGGAGGCGATCCTCGCCGGGCTCGCGAGGCGCTAGGAGCGCGTGCAAGCCCGCGCCCGGTCCGGCGCCACCGCCGCGGCGCCGCCCTTCGCACTCCCGCTCGCCCTCTTCGCGCTCTCGGGAACGGGGGCGCTCGTCGTCGAGACGACCTGGCTGCGCTGGCTGCGCGAGCTGTTCGGCGCCACGGCGCCCGCGGCGTCCGCGACGCTCGTCGCGTTCTTCCTCGGCCAGGCGCTCGGCGCCGCCGCGGCCGCGCGCTTCGCGCCGCGCGCGCGGCGCCCGCTCGCGGCGTACGGCGCGCTCGAGCTCGCCGCGGCGACCTGGGCACTCGCGGTGCCCGCGCTGCTCGGCGCCGGCGAAGCCGCGCTGCGCGCGGGCTACGACTCGCTACGCGGGACGCCGGCCCTCCTCGCGTCGGCGCGCCTCGCGATCGCGCTCGGGGCGACGCTGCCGAGCGCCGCCGCATTCGGCGCGACGCTCCCGACGCTGGCCGGCGCCGCGCTCGCCGGGCCCGCCGCGCTCGGCCGCCGCGGCAGCGCGCTCTACGGCGCGAATCTCGCGGGCGCGACGCTCGGCACGGCGCTCGGGTCCTTCTGGCTGCCCGAGCGCCTCGGCGTCGCCGGCGGCTACGGCGTGGGGGTCGCCGCGCTCGCGCTCGCGGGCGTCGTCGCGCTGCTCGTCGGGCGTTCGCGGACGGCGCTTGCGCCGCTCGCCGCGTCGCGCGAGGCCGCGAGGTCGCCGCGGCCGCCCGCCAGCAGTGACGCCCCGTTGCTCGCGCTCGCCGCGTTCTCGGGCTTCGCCACCTTCGCCGCCGAGATCCTGCTCGTCCAGGCGCTCGGACTCGTGCTCGACCAGTCGGTGTACGCGTTCGGAGCCGTGCTGTGCGTCGTGCTCGCCGCGCTCGCCGCGGGCGCTGCGGCGGCCGCGTTCGCGAGCCGGCGCGGGATCGCGCCCGCCACGCTGCTCGCCGTCGGCGGCGTGCTCGCCGCGGTCGCGTTCGCGAGCTTCCCGGCGCGCTTCGCCGACGCCACGGGCGGGCTCGCCTTCCTCGCGCCCGGACGGCCGTGGCCCGGGTATCTCGCCGACGCGCTCGCGATCACGGCGCGGACCGCGGGCCCGGCACTGGTCGCCGCCGGCCTCGTGCTCCCGGCGACGTTCGCGGCGGCCGGCGCGCGCGGGGGCGCTGCTCGCGTCGCCGCGCCGACCGCGCTCGGCCGCCTCGCCGCCGCCAACACCGCAGGCTCGCTCGCGGGCGCGCTCGCAGCGCCGTGGGCGCTGCTTCCTGGCCTCGGCCTGTGGCCCGCCTTCGGCGCGCTCGCGGCGGGCTACGGCGCGCTCGCGCTCGCCGCGCCGGGGGCCACGCGACGCGCGCGCGTCGGCGCGGCTCTCGCGCTCGCGGTCGGGGCCGCCGCGGTGCTCGCGCTCGCGAGCCCCGCCGGCGTGCCGCCGCTGCGCATCGGGCCTGGAGAGCGGCTCGTCGAGGTCCAGCCGACCGCCGCGGGCGTCGTCGCGGTCGTCGAGCGCGAGGGCGAGCTCCTGATCCAGGTCGACAATCACTACTCGCTCGGCGGGACCGGCCAGCGCGTCCACGAGGAGCGCCAGGGCCATCTGCCGCTGCTGCTCCACCCGGCGGCGCGGAGCGTGGCGTGGATCGGCGCCGCGACCGGGATCAGTGCGGGCGCGACGCTCGCGCACCCGATCGAGCGCCTCGTGCTGGTCGAGCTCGTCCCCGGCGTCGCGCACGCGGCGCGCCGACGCTTCGCAGCGTCGAACCGCGGCGTCTACGAGGATCCCCGCAGCGAGGTCGTGCTCGACGACGGCCGCAACTTCCTGCGCTCGACCGCCGAACGCTTCGACGTCGTCGTCGCCGACCTCTTCGTCCCCTGGCAGGCGGGGGCCGCGTCGCTCTACACGCGCGACCACTTCGCCTCCGTGCGCGCGCGCCTCGCGGAGGGCGGCCTGTTCTGCCAGTGGCTCCCGCTCTACCAGCTCGGCGAGCCGGAGGTGCGCACGATCCTCTCCGGGTTCCTCGATGCCTTCCCGCGCGCCGCGCTCTTCCGCGGCGACTTCTACGGCCGCTTTCCGATCGCAGCGCTCGTCGGGTTCGCGGGGGAGGCGCCCTCCGCGGACGCGGTCTCGAACGCCGCGCTCCGGCTCGCGTCCGCCGGCGAGCGCGACCGCTGGGTCGCGCACCCGCTCGGCCCCTTCGCGCTCTACGTCGGGCCGCTCGGGCCGCTCGCGCCCTCGCTCGCCGGCGTGCCGCGCCACACCGACCGCTGGCCGCGCCTCGAGTTCGAGGTCGCGCGCCGGCGGGCCGACGGCTCGCTCGCGCGCGAGCCGTTCACGGGCCTGCGCTTCGCGGCGTTCGCGCGCGCCGTCGCGCGCAGCGAGGAAGCGCAGCCGCTCTTCGGCGCGCTCGGCGACGCGCGCCGGCGCGCCGTCGCGGGGGGACACGCGCTCCAGACGGCGGACGCTCTGCACGACGCCGGCCGCGCCGACGAGAGCGGAGCCGCGCTCGCCGCGGCCGCGTCGCTGCTCCCGCGGGAGCTGTTGGCCGACGCGACCGAGGACCCGACTGCCGTCGGCGTGTGGCCCGCCGCCCGTGCGGGCGCTGCGCCCGCGCTACCCCCCGGCGGTTGACCCGGTCGCACCGGCCCGCATACGCTCTCGGGAACCGCGGAGCCTTCCATGCCCTACCACCACCTCGCCCTCGCGACGCGCGACCCGCGCGCGACGCACCTCTTCTACACGCACGCCATGGGCTTCGAGCTCGTGAAGACCGTCGTCGCCGCGACGCCGGGCGGCGGCTGGGCGAAGCACTTCTTCTACGACACGGGCGACGGCCAGCTGATGGCGTTCTGGGACCTCCACGACGCCTCGATCCCGGACGCCTGGTCCCCCGCGATCTCCACGGGCATGGGCCTGCCGGAGTGGGTGAACCACGTGGCCTTCGGCGCCGCGGACGTCGCCGACCTCGAGCGGCGGCGCGAGCGGCTGCTCGCGAACGGCTACGGCGTGATGGAGATCGACCACGAGTGGTGCCGCTCGATCTACACGCGCGATCCGAACGGGATCCTGGTCGAGTTCTGCACCACCACCCGCACGCTCGGCGCCGAGGACCGCGCGGCCGCGCTCGCGGCGCTGCGGACCGAGCGGCCGGCGCTCGAGGAAGCCGCCAGCAAGCCGACGTTCTACGAGACGCGCGTCGAGCCCGTGCACAAACGCGAGACGGTGTAACCGGATCGGGCGCGACGCCGCAGGCGCGGCGCTCGCGCCGGCCCGCGTCCCGTCCGCGCCGCTGCGCCGGGCAGCGCGCCTAGAACCAGGCGATCCCGGCGGCCGCGATGCCGCCGCTCGCGGCGAGGAGTAGCGCCGCGGCCGCCGCGCGGGGCGCGGCGAACGAGCGGTACCGCAGCCGCCGCAGCGCGGCGCCGCCGACGAACCCGGCCGCCGCGACGGCGCACCCCGCGGCGAGCGCCACGAGCAGCGACGCGGCCAGCGCGGGCAGCGGCAGGTCGCCGAGGCGGACCTCCGCGCCGTGGGCGGCAGCGCGCCAGAGCGACGCCGTGGCGAGGCTCAGCGCGGCGCCTGCCGCGAGCAGCGCGCGGCCGCCGCGGGGCGCCGCGTCGTCGGGGTCCGCCGCCGCCTCGAGCGGGGCGATCGAGGCGAGCGCGAGCAGAGCGCCGACGCCGAGCAGCGGAAGCGCCACCCAACGGCCGAAGCCGACGCCGGCCGCGGCTGCGAGGAGGCCCAG
>DATAGA010000201.1:0-4264 GCA_036257215.1 Myxococcota bacterium | reverse complement strand
GCGGCGGCGAGGCCGAGGTCGGCGAGCGTGCGGCCGCCGGCGAGCTCGAGCTGGGCGCGCACGAGGTCGACGCCCGTCACGGCCTCGGTGACCGGATGCTCGACCTGGAGGCGCGGGTTCGCCTCGAGGAACGCGAAGCGCGGCCGCGCGTCCGGCGCCGCGACCAGGAACTCGAACGTCCCGAGGCTGCGGTAGCGGAGCGCCGAGGCCAGGGCGAGCGCCGCCTCGAGCAGCCGCGCGCGCACGTCCGCGTCGAGGCCGGGCGCGGGAGCGAGCTCCACGAGCTTCTGGTGCCGGCGCTGCAGGGTGCAGTCGCGCTCGAAGAGGTGCGCGACGGACGCGCCGTCGCCGAGAACCTGCACCTCGACGTGGCGCGCGCCGGGCAGCAGCTCCTCCACGTACAGCTCGCCCTGCCCGAACGCGGCCCGCGCCTCCGACGCACAGCGCGCGAACGCCTCGGCCGGGTCGTCGCCCGCGCGCACGACGCGCAGCCCGCGGCCCCCCCCGCCCGCGAGCGCCTTGATCACCATCGCGCCGGCGGGCGGCAACGCCGCGAGGAAGGTGCGCGCCTCTTCCAGCGACGTCGGTCCCGACGTACCGCGCAGGACGGGCACGCCGCAGCGCTCCGCGTGGAGCCGCGCCCGGCCCTTGTCGCCGAGCAGCTCGAGCGTTTCGGGGGCGGGCCCGACGAACGCAATCCCCGCAGCCCCGCAGCGGCGCGCGAGGTCCGCGCTCTCGGCCAGGAAGCCCCAGCCCGGGTGCAGCGCGTCGCAGCCGGCGTCGCGCGCTGCCGCGACGAGGGCGCCGGCGTCGAGGTACGCGGGCGGACCGCTTCCTCGGAGCGCGCGCACCTCGTCGGCGCGGCGCACGTGCAGCGAGCGCGCGTCGTCCTCCGCGTGCACCGCGACGCTGCGGATCCCGAGCTCCGCAGCCGCACGCATCACCCGGATCGCGACTTCGCCCCGGTTGGCGACGAGCAGGCGCCGCAGTGCGATGGCGAATCCTCCGGAGCGCGCGGAAGCCGCCGCGCGGCGCGCCCGCTAGGCGACACGGCCGAGCGCCAGGTCGTGCGCCTCGTGGTACGCGCTCGCGAGGCGCGACCAGTCGAAGGCGCGGGAGTGCGCCTCCACCTCGTTGCGCAGCGCGATGCGCGCGCGCCGGTCGGCGCGGCAGAAGCGCAGCAGGCGCGCGCACAGATCGCCCGCGGCGTCCTGGAACGAGCGGCCGCGCCGGGGCAGCACGACGAGGCCCCAGTCGTCGTGGTCCGGGAAGACGTCCGCGACGTAGCGCCCGAACCCCGCGAGGTCGCTCGTCATGGCGGGGACGCCCATCGCGACGCACTCGAGCGGCGTGTAGCCCCACGGCTCGTAGCTGCTCGGGAAGACGCCGAGGTGGCAGCCGCGCACGAAGTGGTCGTAGTCCATGCCCCAGAGCGGACTCACGGAGCTGATGAACTCCGGGTGATAGACGACCTTCACCGGGTCGTCGGGCGCGTTCGTGAGGCGCAGCTGGCGCAGGTGCGCGAGGATCGGGTCGCGCTCGGGGTCGTCGAGCACGTGCGTCGTGACCGGCGGCAGGCCGTGAGTCCGGAACGCGTGCACGACGCGCCGGTGGCGCAGCCGCCAGTACTCGTCGACCAGCGAGTCCAGCGAGGGCGCCTCGCCGGCGGCCGAGCGGCGGAAGAGCCGCTCCGCCACGTCGCGGCCGATGCGGTGCGAGACCTCGTGCAGCTCGTCGAGGATGCCGCGGGTGTGGAGCGCGTGCGGGTCGAGCGAGCGGGTGGAGCGCGCGGTGACGATGAAGAACACCACGGTGAGCCCGAGGTCGGCGGCGCGCAGCTCGGCGTTGAGGCGCGCCATCGCGTCGAGGCAGAGGTCGAAGCCCTTGTTGCGGGGCTCGAAGCGACCGGCGCTGAAGCAGTAGAGCGTCCGGTCGAGGTCGAAGGCGTAGCTGGGAAAGAAGTGGCCCATCACCGCGCGGTGGATCTGCTCCTTGTACTGCGCGTGGAGGTTCTGGAAGTCGTGGCCGACGTCGAAGCGGTCGATGTCGAGGCCGTTCGGCGTGACGACGTCGGGCTTGCGCCCGAGGATGGCGTCGCACTCCTCGGCGGTGAGCGGCGAAACCGTCGTGAAGACGTCGGCGCGGCCGGCGCAGATGCGCTCGATCTGGTGCTGTGCGGCGATGCCAAACCGCTTCGCCTCGCCGTCTCCGTCGAGGGAGTGCAGCCGCTCGTAGAGCCCGGACTCGCTGCCGGAGAGGTAACGGCCGACGGACGTCGCGTGGGTGGTGAAGACCGTCGAGAGCGGCGCCTTCTCGACGGCGAGGAGCGGGAGCGCGAGCCCGCCGACCCACTCGTGGAAGTGGGCGAGCAGGCGCGGCGGCGTCGCGCCCGCGTCTCCGGGGCCCGCGCGCTCCGAGCGGCCGAACGCCTGCAGCAGGCGCCGCACCGCTTCGCCGAAGGCGAGGACGTCGCCGACGAGCGGATCGTGCGAGCGCGGGTCGATGCCGAGCTCGCGCGTCAGGCGCCGCTCGAGCGCGCTGCGTGCGGGGCCGTCGAGGCGCGGCTCGACGAGCAGCGCGCGCGGACGGCCGTCGACGAGCCAGCGCCCGCAGTGGACGAGCTCGCCCTCCGCGGCGAGCCGGTCGAGCACGGGCCCCACGAAGTCGACCGGCCGCTCGGGCTCGAACTCGACGTCCGCCATCGCCGGGACGTACGGTCCGACGACGAGGTAGCGGTCGCCCCAGCGCTCGACCATCGTGCGCGCCTTCGAGCGCAGCACCTGGTAGATGCCGCCGACCTGGTTGCAGACCTCCCAGGACACCTCGAACAGCGCCGCATCCGACCAGGGCGCGTACGCGGAGGCGACGGGGAGCGGCCGCTGCTTCATGGACCTGCGAGTGTAGGGGACCGGGGAGGCGGGCGGATCGACGTTACGCGAGGTCGGGGTAGAAGCGCGCGGCGGGGTAGGCCGCGCCGCGCAGCCGCTCGCGACAGAAGGCGAGGATGCGCTCGCTCTCCGCGGCTGCGGCGTCGGCGTGGCGGTCCGTCCGCCCGCTGCGCAGGAAGCTGCCGCCGTCCTGGAAGGGCGTCGGAGGCGCCATCGTGAAGCGCTCCTCGTGGACCTTCATGAAGTCGAAGCCCGACTTCTGCAGCACGACGGCGCGTTCTTCGGCGGAGAGCGGCTCGCCGAGGAAGTCGGCGACGCGGTCCACCACGGCGGCGAGGTCGGCCTTCATCTCCTCGAAGTGGACGAAGAGCACGTTCCGATGGGACTGGGCGGCGCGCCACCAGCCGTCGACGTGGTCGGGCCACGGGCCCCACCACATGCGCTCGCTGCAGAACCACGCCAGCAGGCGCTCGCGCGAGGGGGACACCGGTCCCATCAGCATGCCGACGAAGTCGGCGCAGCTCGCGAAGCACGCGACGGGGTGGCGCGTCACGTACACGTAGCGGGCGTCTCGCGCGATCGGCAGCAGGCGCGTCGGCATGTGCGTCTTGATGACGCGGCGGCCGCTCGGGCCGATGCCCGGCGCGTCGTCGAGGTGCACGGACCAACGCGCCTCGATCCAGGGCGAGACCGCGTAGAGGTGACGCGCGGCGGGGTCGCTCAGATCGCCGCGCCCGCGGGAGAGCACCTCGTAGACGAGCTGCTGCATCCAGGTGGTGCCGCACTTCATCTGCGTCGCGACGAAGACGTCGCGCGCGCTGCGTGCGCTGTGGAAGAAGCGGCTCTCGTCGGCCTGGACCGGCGTCGGCGGCGACATCTCGAAGAGCTCCTCGTTCGCCTGCATGTAGGCGAAGCTGCTCTTCTCGACGACCGCGGCGCGCTCGTCGGGCAGGAGCGCCACGTCGAGGTGCGCGGCCACGCGGTCGATCGCGGCGGGCAGGTCCGCGCGCAGCTCCTCGTAGTGCAGGAAGAGCACGTTCGGGCGGCTCTGCGCGAGCTCCCACCAGCCGGCGACGTGTGCGGGCCAGGGGCCCCACCACATGCGGTCGCTGCAGAACCAGTCGACGAGGTCGGGCAGGTCGGGGCAGAGCGGGCCGAGCAGCATGCGCACGAAGTCGACGGAGCTCGCGAAGCACGCGACCGGGTGGCGCGTCACGTACACGTAGTGGGCGTCGGGCGCGATCGGCAGCAGGGGCGTGGGCATGTGCGTCTTGATGACGCGGCGGCCGCTCGGGCCGATGCCCGGCGCGTCGTCGAGGTGCACGGACCAACGCGCCTCGATCCAGGGCGAGACCGCGTAGAGGTGACGCGCGGCG
>DATAGA010000097.1:0-5139 GCA_036257215.1 Myxococcota bacterium | reverse complement strand
AAGGACGACCCGACCCGCCTCGTGCACGAGCCGGTGCCGTGGATGGATACGTTCTTCTACTACCGAAAGCCCACGAACCACGTGCTCTACGGGATCGCGGCGCGCGCGAGCCTCGCGGCGTGGCGGACTGCCACCGGCGCTCCGGCGCAGGCGTGGGACGCCTTCGCGCTGCGCTTTCCCACCTACCTCGCTGCGCTGCTCTCCGTCGTGGGGCTCGGGCTCCTCGTGTACCAGCTCGGGTTCCCGCGCGCGGCGGTGGCCGCCGCGTTCCTGCTCGCGATCCACCCATGGCACATCCGCTACGGCGCGGACGGGCGCGGCTACTCGTTCATGGTGCTGCTCGCGATCGTCGCCGCCGCGTGTCTCCTCCGCGGGCTCCGCCGCGGCGGCTTCGGTGCGTGGCTCGGGTACGCGGCGGCGCAGCTCGCGATGCTGTGGGTCCACCCGCTCGCGGTCTACTTCCCGCTCTCGCTCGGCGTCGCGGGCGCCGCCGCGATCGCATTCGGTCCCGGCACGCCCGCCGAGCGCGTCCACCGCCTCGCGCGCTTCGCGGTCGCGAACGCCCTCGCGGGGATGGCGTACCTGCACCTCATGGGCCCGAACCTCGCCCAGAGCATCGTGCTCAAGTTCGAGTGGAAGCAGCCCATGGACGTCGTGGATCGGCTGGCGCAGCAGACTTGGCTGTTCCTGACTACCGGGCTGCCGCGCCGCCAGCCCTTCGTGCCGGAGCTCGTCTACCCGAGCGCGCGCAACCTCTGGGGCGGCGGCGTCTTTCCCGGCGTCGTGCTCTACGGCGTGCTTCCCCTCCTCGTGGCCGTCGGGCTCGTGCGCGCGCTGCGCCGCCCGGGTCCCGAGCGCGCCGTGTGGCTCGGCCTCGCGTGCGCGGTGCCGCTCGCGCTGCTCCATCGCAGCCTGCAGCCGCTGCTCCTGATCGAGCGCTTCATGATCTACGGGCTCGTCGCGGTCGTGCCGCTCGTCGCAGTCGGGCTCGACGGCGTGCTCGAAGCGGTCGTCCCGGCGCGGGCGCGACGCACTCTCGTGCCCGCGGGGCTCGCGCTCTCCCTGCTCGCCTACCAGGCGTTCGTGTGGCCGCAGACGCGGGTGCTGCTCCGCCATCCGCCGACCGCCTCGCGCGAGGTGACCGAGCTGCTCGCGAAGGCGGGGAACGGCGTGCCCGGTGGCGTCCTGCGCGCGGGCCTCGGGCTCGGCGGCAACACGCCCGACGTCTACGATCCCTACGTGCAGCACGTGCACCGCGGCGCGGACGTCGCCGCGCTGGCGGAGCGCTCGCTGGCGGAGGGCCGCCCGCTCTACGTCTTCTACGGCTACAACGACGCCAACCGCCAGAAGTCGCCCGACGCGATGGTGTACCTCGACGACCCGGCGCTGTTCGAGGAAGTGGCCGTCCTGCCGGCGATCGAGGCGGAGTTCCTGATGCGCGTGTTCCGCTACACCGGGCGGCCGCTGCCCCGCTGATGGCGCTCGCGCACGGCGACGCGGTGGCGGCGCAGAGCGGCGCGCTCGCCCGCTGGCTCGGCCCGGCGGGCTCCGACCTGCGTCGCTGGCGCGTCGTGCTGGCGTTCGCGCTCGCGCTGCTGCTCGCCTGGCTCGTGGGTCCCTACGCCGCGTTCCGCCTGCCCGGCGACCCGACGCTCGTGCCGCAGCCGGGACAGAGCCGCATCCACACCGTGCTCGTCTCGCTCTGGTGGGCCGCCGCGCTGAACGCGGCGCTCTGCGCGCTCCTGCTCGCGACGTCGGGCGCCTGGGCCGGACGCAGCGCGGCCGAGGCGGATGCCGAGCGCTCCACCGATCGCTCGCGTGCGCCGCGGCGGCCCGGGCTCGGCGTCGCCGGCGTCGGCGCCGTCCTCGCGGCGGCGGCCCTCGCCGGCGTCCTGCGCTGGCCGCTCGCGCACGGGAGCGTTTGGTGGGACGAGGCCTGGACGCTGCGGCACGTGATCGTCGGGAACGTGGATCCGGATCCGAACGATCCCACGCGCGTCGAGTACGAGCCGTCCTCCTGGATCGACACGCTGTGGTACTACCGCACACCCACGAACCACGTGGCCTACAGCGTCGCGGCGCGCGCGAGCCTCGGCTCCTGGCGCCTGGCGAGCGGCGCGGTGCGCCCGGCCTTCGACGAGTTCGCCTTCCGCTTCCCCGCCTGGCTCGCGGCGGTCGTGACGGTCGTCCTCGTGGGCGCGCTCGTCGCGGCGTTCGGCTTCCCGGTGGCCGCGCCGGCGGCCGCGGCCCTACTCGCGCT
Source organism: Myxococcota bacterium (assembly GCA_036257215.1). Taxonomy (GTDB): domain Bacteria; phylum Myxococcota_A; class UBA9160; order UBA9160; family UBA6930; genus DATAGA01. The sequence continues at coordinate 2,879 of DATAGA010000097.1, read as the reverse complement.
CCATCCCTGGCACGTCCGCTACGGCGCCGCCGGCCGCGGCTACAGCTTCGTCCTGTGCTTCGCGCTCGCCGGCGCGCTCTTCCTGCTGCGCTTCCTGCGCGCCGGCCGCTGGCGCGACGCGATCGGCTGCGCGGCGTCGCAGCTCGCGCTGCTGTGGACGTTCCCGCTCGGCGTCTACGTGCCGCTCGCGCTCGGGGCCGCCGGCTGCGCCGCCATCGCGCTCGGCGACGAGCCGCGCGAGGTCCGCCGCCGCAGCCTCGGCCGCTGGCTCGTCGCCCACGCGCTCGCGGCCATGGCGTTCGTCCAGCTGATGCTCCCGAACCTGGCGCAGGCCGTCGCGTTCGACAAGGAGTGGCGCGATCGCGTCCCCCTCGAGACCCCGTGGCTCCGACAGCTCTGGGTGTACCTCACGCTCGGGCTGCGGATGCGCGAGGCGCACGAGCCCGACGTCGTCTTCCCGACCTTCGCGGTGCTTCGCGGCGCCTGGCCCTGGCTCTCCCTCGTGGTCTACGGCGTCTTCCCGGCACTCGCTCTGGCCGGCTGCGCGCGGGTCGCGCTCCGCGCGGGGCGGCGCGAGCGCGCCGTCTTCGGCGCCCTCGTCCTCGCCGGCGCGCTCTTCGTGCTGCACCGCGCGTTGCACGGGTTCTTCGTGCTGCAGCGCTTCGCCTTCTTCGCGCTCGCGGCGCTCGTACCTGCGCTCGCGATCGGCGCGGAGGGCGCCCTCCGCGCCGTCGTCCGACGCGACGGCGCCCGCCGCGTCGCACTCCCGCTCGGCCTCGCGGCGGCGCTCGCGGGCTACGCCGCGCTCGCCGCCCCGCAGCTGCGCGTGCTGTGGGCCCACCCGCCCACGCCTTCGCGCGAGGTCGCCGCGTTCCTCGCCGCGCGCGACCGCGAGGCGCCGCGGGGCGTGCTGCGCGCGGGGCTCGGCCTCGGCGGCGAGGTCGCGCACGCGTACGACCCCTGGCTCGTGCGCGTCGAGACGCGCGACGAGCTCGACGCCCTCGCCGCGCGCGCGCGCGCCGAGGGGCGCCCGCTCTACGTCGTGTTCTCGTACGCCGCTCTCAACGCGAAGCGCATCGCGGCCCTCTTCGACCCCGTGCTCGACGAGCGCTGGTTCGAGCCCGTCGCGCGCTTCGACGGCATCGAGGGGGAGCTCGTGATCCGGGTGCGGCGCTACACCGGCGCGCCCCTGGGCGCAGAGAGCCGTGGGGGATAGCGGTCGGCGCGGACGGGAGTCGCTCGCGGAGCGCTGGCTCGGGCCGCGCGGCTCGAGTCTGCGCCGGGCCCGGCTGGCGCTCCTGGCGGCGCTCGTCGTCCTCGTGGCCGCCCTCGTCGGGCCGCTCGCGCCGTGGCGGCTGCCGGCCGAGGCCTCGCTCGCTGCTCCGCGTAGCCAGAGCCGGGTGCACACCGTCCTCGTCGCCTCGTGCGCCGCCGCGGCAGTGAACGCGCTGCTCACGGCCGCGCTGTTTGCGACGGCGCGGCTGTGGACGCGCGCCGTCGCGCTGCTCCCGTCGGTCCGACGCAGCCCGGTGTCGAGCCGGACCTGGGCGCTGCTCCTCGCGGGCGCCGTCCTCGCGGGTCTCCTGCGCCTTCCCCTCGCGAGCGGGAGCCTCTGGTGGGACGAGGCGTGGAGCGTGCGCCACACGCTCGTCGGGCGCGTCGAGCCCACGGAGGCCGGGGTCGTCGAGTTCCGTCCGGTGCGATGGCTGGACACGCTCTGGAACTACCGGCAGCCGACGAACCACGTCGCGTACTCGGTCGCCGCGCGCACGGCGCTCGGCGCGTGGCGCGCCGCGACCGGCGCGCCGCCCGAGGCGTTCGACGAGCTGGCGCTGCGCGCGCCGGCGTGGCTCGCGGCGTCGGCCAGCGTCGTCGCCGCCGGGCTGCTCGTTCACGCGCTCGGCTTCCCCGGCGCGGCGCCCGCCGCCGCCCTTCTGCTCGCGCTGCACCCCTGGCACGTGCGCTTCGGAGCCGACGGCCGGGGCTACAGCTTCGTCGTGGCGCTCACGTTCGCCGGCGCCCTGCTCCTGCTGCGCGCGCTCCGCAGCGACCGCTGGGGCGCGTGGCTCGGCTACGCCGCCAGCCAGGCGGCGCTGCTCTGGGCGATGCCGATCGCCGCCTACGTGCCGCTGGCGCTCGCGGGCGCGGGGGCTGCCGCGATCTCGGCGGGCCCGCCCGCGGCGCGGGTCCCGCGCCTCGCCCGCCTCGTCGTCGCGAACGTCGTCGCCGCGATGGTGTGGCTGCAGGCGATGGCGCCGAACCTGGTGCAGGCGCGCCACTTCGACCGCCTCCTCGGCGAGGCCGCGACCTTCGACTGGCGCCTCGGCCGCCAGCTCTACGTCTTCGCGACGACGGGCCTGCACGTGCGCATGCCGGCGCTACCCGACGTCTCGTTCCCGACGCTGACCGTCCTCGCGGAACGCTGGCCCTGGCTGCCGTGGCTCGTCTACGGCGCGTTGCCCGTCCTCCTCGTCGGCGGCGCGGCGCGCGTCGCGCGGCGCGGCGGCGCCGCCGAGCGCGCGCTGGTCGCGGCGCTCGTGGCGGCGCCCCTTCTGCTGCTCGGCCACCGCAGCGTCGACGGCTTCTTCGCCTATCCGCGCTTCGCGATCTACGCGCTCGTCCCGGCGGTGACGCTGCTCGCGATGGGCGTCGAAGGCGCGCTCGCGGCCGCGCTCGGCGCGCGCCGCCGGGCCTGGGCCCCCGCCGCGGCCCTGGCAGCGGTCGGGGCTCTCACCCTCGCGCTCTCGCCGCAGCTCGCGGTGCTCGTGCGCCTGCCCCACGCCCCGTCGCGCGAGGTCGTCGAGCTCCTCGCGGCGCACGGAGGCGCGCGCGCCGGCGTCGGTCTCGGCGGCGACGTCCCGCGCGTGTACGACCCCTGG
>DATAGA010000546.1:0-2526 GCA_036257215.1 Myxococcota bacterium | reverse complement strand
CAAGAACGCCAACCGCCACCTGCTCGCCCTCGCCGACCTCTACTCCTCCCTCGCGACCGCCTACGTCGAGGTCTACCCGCCGGAGAGCCTGCGCTTCGACCCGCCGACCTTCGAGGAGCTGGCCAGCTCCGCGACGCGGCTCTACGAGGCGGTCGCCAACCAGGACGGCGCGACCGAGCGAATCGAGGCGGCGCGGCGGCTGGAGGCCTTCGTCGCGTTCACGCTGCGCGTGGACCGCGACCGGTTCAGCCGGTGATCCGCGCGCGCGCGCACGGGCGCGACGGGGCCGCGCGGTCCGTCGCTGCCCTCGCGTGCGCCGCCTCGCTCGTCGCCGCGCTCGGCTGCGCCTCGCCCTCGGTGGCGCCGCTCTCCGCGCTCGAGCCGCTCCCGACGGCCGGTGCGTACGTGCCCGACGACGTGGACCTCGCGCTGCGCGACGTCGCGCGCGCCCTGCTCGCGGGCGACGCCGAGGCGGTCGACGAAGCCGTCGCGCGCACGCAGGAGCAGGACGCCGCCCGCGCCGTCGCGGGGGCGGGTCCCTCGGGCGCCGTCCCGTACGCGCTCGACGCGCGGCACGCGCTCACGTCCGACCCGGCGCTCTACCGCTCGCTCGCCGCGCTCCTGCTCGAGCGCGACGACCTCCCGCCCGAGCTGCGGGCGCGGCTCGCCCAGGAGGTGGCCGACGACCCGCTGCGCCTGGCAGACGCCCGCATCCGCGATGCCCGCACCCTGCGCTTCGGCCGCGCGTTCAACGCGGTGGTCGAAGCGGCGGGCCGCTCGTTCTCGAACACGGCGCTGCTCGCCTACCGCGTGGCGAACGCGCTGCTCCAGGTGGCGGTGGCCGAGCACGCCGACGACGAGCTCTCGCTGCCCGAACGCCAGGCGCTGCGCCACTGGAAGCAGTTCGTCGAGCAGCACCCGGACGCGCCCGAGACACCCGCGGTGCTCGCCCGCATCGACGAAGCGCAGACCCGCTGGTATCGCACGCAGCGCGACCGCGCCGTGCGCGCGTCCGAGCGCGCGCTCGGGCGCGGCGACGCGCGTCTCGCGCTCGCGTTCTCCGAACGCGCCGTGCGCTACGCGCCCGAGGACTCGGGAGCGGTTCGGGTCGCAAGGCGCGCGGAGGACGCGACCCGCCGCGAGCGCGAGCGCGCGACCCGGAGCGAAGGCGCCGCGCTGCGCGAGGACGCCGCGGGCGCGGAAGCGCGCGCGCTCGCGATCGCGCTGCTCGCCTCGAGCCCGGGCCCCGACGCGAGCGCGCCGGCGGCGCCCGAGGACGCCGCTCCGGGGGAGCCGCCTGCGGACCCGGACGGCAGCGCGCCCGCGGAGCCGGATCGCGAGCCTGCAGCGGACCCGGTGCAGATCGCGGATGCGCAGGCGCCCGCTCTCCCCGACGTCGGAGCGACGCCGCAGCTGGCCGCGCTGGCGCGCCCACCGTCGCCGGAGGCCTCGCTCGCGAAGGCCGAGGCCGCCGCCCGGCCGCTGCTCGACTCGGAGGACTCGCGCGACGAAGCGCGCTACGCGCTCGCGCTCGTCGTGTGGGATCGCGGCGAGCGCGAGGCCGCTTGGGACGCGTTCGGCGACCTTGCCTCGGAGTCCGACCGGGACTCGAACGCGGCGCGCCACGCGCGCGCGCTGGTGGAGAGCCCAGAGCAGAACCCCCGGCTCTATTGGCAGCGCGCGCGCCGCGCCGAGCTCGGCGACAAGGTGCGCTGGACCCTGCTGGGCCCGCTCGCGAACGGGCCGCGCGAGCGCGACCTCCCGCGCGCGCTCGAGTGGCTGATCGAGCTGCCGACGCTGGTCCCGGTCGCGACGGGGCTGCCGCAGCGGCTCGTGCGCGCGCCGTTCCTCGAGGACGAGCGGCGCTCCCCCGCCGTGTTCGCGCGCCGCGCGCTCGCGCGCGAGCCGGACGGCGAGCGAGCGGACGAGCTGCGCGAGTGGCTGGTGAAGCACGAGGAGCGCCGCGGCAACCCGGTGGGCGCGCTCGCGGTGGCCGAGGGAGCGCCCGTGCCGGACGCGAAGAAGGTGGCGAAGCTGCGCCGGAAGGCCGCCGAGCAGATGCTCGAGTTCGCGCTCGAGAAGCCGGACCTGCCGACGCGCGTGGCGCTGCTGCGCAAGATCGGGCGCGAGTACGAAGGCACGCCGGCCGCGGCCGAGGCGGTCGACGAGCTGCGCCGCACCATGCGCGAGGCGACGCCGCAGCACATCCGCATCTCGCGCGGCTTCCTGCAGGAGAACCCGGAGATCATCGGACCGGCGGGTCTCGCGCTCCGCGCAGGGCTCCTCGACGGAGACGGCGCCAACGGCGAGCTGCATCCCGACGGGGTGACGCTGCTCGCCGGCGACGCGATCGAGGTCGCCTACCTCCCGGAGAGCGGAGACCCGCGCGACGAGCCGGTGCGCCGGCGTGAGCACGTCTCGGAGGCGCGCGTCGCGCGCCTCGTCGCGGCGCTCGAGGAGGCGTCGCTGCGCAACGCGCGCACGGACCGCGACTACCCGATCGAGTTCGACGCCGACCGCGACCTC
>DATAGA010000538.1:0-3759 GCA_036257215.1 Myxococcota bacterium | reverse complement strand
CGAGCGAGAGCATCGGCACCCGGTGGGGCACCGTGGCGAAGCCCTCGCCGGGCGGCGCTCCGACCCGCTGCGTGGGCGAGTCCGGCGATACGAGCTCGGGATGCGCGCGCTCGAGCGCCTCGAGCTCGCGCCGGAGCGTTTCGAGCACGTCCCACTGCGTGCGGACCTGGGTCGGAAGGCCCTCGGCGACGGCGTACGCGCGGAACTCGAGCGCGCGCAGCCGCCGCAGGTCGACGTCGTGGAGCTGGCGCAGCGCGCCGGCCGCCGCGTTGCGCGGGTTCACGAACGGCTCTTCGCCCCGCTTCTCGCGCTCGCGGTTCAGCCGCTCGAAGCGCTCGAGCGGCAGGATCACCTCGCCGCGCACGGAGACGCGCGCGGGCGGCGAAGCGTCGCGCAGCGAGAGCGGGAGCGACAGCAGCTGGCGCAGGTTCGCGGTGACGTCCTCGCCGAAGCGGCCGTCGCCGCGCGTCGACCCGACCGCGAGCCGGCCGTCCTCGTACACGAGCTCCGCGCTCGCGCCATCGAGCTTCGGCTCGCCGACGTAGGCGACGGCGTCGCGGTCGAGCAGGCGCCGCACCCGCTCGTCGAACGCGCGCATCTCGTCCTCGGCCATCGCGTTCTCGAGCGAGAGCATCGGCACCCGGTGGGGCACCGTGGCGAAGCCCTCGCCGGGCGGCGCTCCGATCCGCTGCGTGGGTGAGTCCGGCGAGACGAGCTCGGGATGCACGCGCTCGAGTGCCTCGAGCTCGCGGCGGAGCGCGTCGTATTCGGCGTCGGAGAGCTCGGGGCGGTCCTCGAGGAAGTAGAGACGATCGTGGCGGTCGATCTCGGCGGCGAGGGCACGCATCCGGGCGGCGGGATCGCTCGTAGCACCCTTGCCCGCGGTCACGATCGGGACGTGCCTCCCGTCCTGCCCCGGGGGGCAAGGGTTCAACGCCGAGGCCGTCGTGGCCGATAGGGCGGACACCCGGCGGCGCGCCTGCGCGAGCGCGGGAGGATACCACGCGGGTCGCGGGGCCCGGATGGAGGGGGAGCCATTCGCTCGCGGACCCCGGCGGAAGAAGCGCTGTCCGAGGCGCTCGCGGCGGTCGAGAAGAGGCTGGGCGCCGCCACCGCGGAGGCCGCGGAGCTGCGCGAGAGGCTCGCCGCCGAGCGGAGCTCGCGCGAGGACCTCGTGCGCACCGTCGGCCACGAGCTGCGCACGCCCCTCGCCGTGATCGCGGGCTTCAACAAGCTGCTCCTCTCCGAGCGCGTGGGCGCGCTCAACCCCGAGCAGCGCCATTTCGTGGCCGAGTGCGAGCGCGCCTGCGCCCGCCTCGACGACTTCATCCGGCGCCTCATCGAGGCCGAAGGCGCGCCGCCGCGCGAGGGCGCGTTCGAGCTGCGCGAGGGCTCCCTCGCCGACGCGATCGAGGGCGTTGCGCTCTTCCTGCGCCCGCTGCTCGAGGAGCGCGGCGTGCGCATCGAGCTGCAGCTCGACCCCGACGCCGAGATCGCGCGCTTCCACGCGCTGCGGCTCGACCAGGTCCTCACCAACCTGATCGGCAACGCGCTGCGCTACAGCCCGCCGGGCGGGCGCATCGAGGTGGCCACGCGTCGGCTCCCCCGCGCCGGGGTGGGCGACGCGCGCATCGAAGTGTCGGTCAGCGACGCCGGTCCCGGCGTCCCCCGCGCCGATCGCGAGCGGATCTTCGAGCCGTGGGTGCGCGGCAGCGAGCGCGGCGAGTCGGGCCTCGGTCTCGGGCTCGCGATCTGCAGGCGCATCGTCGAGGCGCACGGCGGGACGATCGGCGTGACCGACGCGCCCGGCGGCGGGAGCCGCTTCACGTTCACGCTGCCTGCGCCCGCCGCGGTCGCGCGCGCCCGCGCGCTGCGCCGGGTCGCCGCCGGAGGCACCCCGTGAGCGAGCGCCGTACCCCGGCGCGGCGCGTGCTGCTCGTGGACGACGCGGAGGGGCTGCGGGGCTACCTCGCCCGGCTGCTCGAGCTGCGCGGCTTCGCGGTCGACAGCGCCGGCGACGGCGAGCGGGCGCTGGCGCTGCTCGACGCGGGCGCGAGCCCCGACGTCGTCCTGCTCGACGTGCTGCTCCCCGGTCAGGGCGGCCTCGCGACGCTGAACCGCATCCGCGAGCGCCACCCCGCGCTCCCGGTCGTGATGCTCTCGGTGATCGGGCGAGCGGCGACGATCGTCGAGGCGATGCAGGCCGGGGCGGCCGACTACCTCACGAAGCCCTGCGACGAGGACGAGCTGGTCGACGTCCTCGAGCGCGCGTGCGCCCGCGCGCGCGGCGAGTCGGAGGAGCGCGCCGGCGCCGACGCCGGGCCGCTCTGGAACGGCGAGACGCTCGGCCGCGTGCGCGAGCTCCTGCAGCAGATCGCGGACACCGACGTCACGGTGCTGATCCAGGGCGAGAGCGGGGTCGGCAAGGAGATCGTCGCGCGCGCGGTCCACGAGACGTCGCGCCGGCACGCCCGGCCGTTCGTGAAGGTGAACTGCGCCGCGCTACCGGGGGCGCTGCTCGAGAGCGAGCTCTTCGGCTACGAGCGGGGCGCCTTCACCGGCGCGGTCGCGCGCAAGACCGGGAAGTTCGAGCAGGCGGCGGGGGGCACGATCTTCCTCGACGAGATCGGGGAGATGAGCGCGGCGCTGCAGGCGAAGATGCTGCACGTCCTCCAGGACGGCCGCTTCGCGCGGCTCGGCGGCAACCGCGAGGTCGAGGTGGACACGCGCGTGGTCGCCGCCACGAACCGCGAGCTCGGTCAGCTCGTGGGCCGCGGCGGCTTCCGCGAGGACCTCTACTTCCGCCTCAACGTCGTCAACGTCGTGATCGCGCCGCTGCGCGAGCGGCGCGACGAGCTGCCCGCGTTGATCGACCACCTGCTGCGGCGGCTCACGGCCCGCTACCGCCGCCCGCCGCGCCGGCTCTCGGCGCGGCTGCTGCGGCTGCTGGGGCGGTACTCCTTCCCGGGCAACGTCCGGGAGCTCGAGAACCTGTTGAAGCGCATCGTCGTGCTCGAGAGCGAGGAGCCCGTCGTGCGCGACCTGCTCGCCGCCGACGGCCCCGCGTCGGGCCGGCAGGAGGCGCTCGACCGGCTGCTCGAAGAGGTGGAGCGCAGCGCGGGGGACCTCCCGCTGCGCGAGGTCGGCCGGCTCGCGGCGCTGGAGGCGGAGCGCAGCGCCATCGAGCGCACGCTGCTGCGCACGCAGTGGAACCGCAAGCAGGCCGCGCGCCTCCTCGGCGTCAGCTACAAGACGCTGCTCCAGAAGATCCGCGAGTGCGGGCTCGAGGCGGGCTGAGCCGGCGTCCTAGTCGAGCTCGAACTTGTCCTTGTAGTCGAGCTTGAGCGCGGGGTCCTGGTCCTCCTTGCGGAGGATGCAGTTCTCGACGACGAGGACCTCGATCTCCGTGCCCATGAAGCAGCGGAACGCGTCCTCGGGCGTGCAGACGATCGGCTCGCCCCGGACGTTGAAGCTCGTGTTGACGAGCACGGGGCAGCCCGTGAGCGCCTTGAAGCGCGCGAGCAGCGCGTGATAGCGGGGATTCGTGTCGGCGTGGACGGTCTGGATCCGCGCCGAGTAGTCGACGTGCGTGACGGCGGGGATGTCCGAGCGGGGCACGTTCAGCTTGTCGATGCCGAAGAGGGCCTGCTCCTCCGCCGTCATGGGGCGGCGGCGGTGGCCGACCACGTCGGCGACGAGCAGCATGTACGGCGAGTCGCCGTCGAGCTCGAACCAGTCCTTCACGTCCTCGCGCAGCAC